>NZ_JAMBEP010000002.1:300000-437428 GCF_023374055.1 Luteimonas galliterrae
TCGGCGACAAGACCCAGGTGGCCACGGTGCTGCTGGCCGCCAAATATGCGCCGCTGTGGCAGGTGATCGCCGGCACGACGCTGGGCATGCTGCTGGCCAACGTGCCGGTGGTGGCGCTGGGCAGCCGTTTCGCGGATCGGCTGCCGCTGCGCGCCGCACGCATCGTGGCGGCGCTGGCATTCCTGGCGCTGGCCGGATGGGTCGCCTGGCACGGGATCGGCCGCTGAGGGCCGGTTGCGGCTATCCTGCGCGCGCGGTCTCCGGCCGCAGGGGATGCGGATGCGCGAGCTGGTCCAGAAATTCGTCGAGTTCCTGAAGACGCTGCTCGCGCGCCCCGACGAAATCATGCTCGAGGTCGGCGCCGGCGGCGAACTGCTGGTGGCGCGGCTGCGCGCCGCGCTGTCGCTGCTGATCCTGATCATGCCGCTGGTCGGCATCATGGTCGGCAGCCCGATCGACGAGGCGATGATCGGGCTGGGCGCCGCCGTCTTCGTGATCGCGGTATCGCAGATCTGGCTGGCGCTCGCGCGCAGCCGGCAACGCTATCCCTGGCTGCCTTATGCCACCGGCACCTACGACATCACTTCCACCACGCTGGTACTGGCGCTGCTGTCGATGGGCGAATTGCCGGCCGGCGTCAACAGCATGGTGGTCTGGGGCTTCTATCCGATCGGCATCGCGATGACCGCCTTGCGCAACGACGGCCGCCTGGTGCTGTACGTGGGCCTGCTGTCGATCGTGCAGTACGCCTCGCTGGTATGGGCGGTGCTGGCGGCCGCGCAAAGCCCCGAAAACCTGATGTCGGTGGAATACGGCGCGGTCACCATGGCCAACCAGATCCAGCGGCTGATGCTGCTGGCGTTGATGACGATCATCGTCTCGACCGTGGTCTACCGCATGCAGCGGCTGGTGGAGATGTCCGGCACCGACGGCCTGACCCAGCTGCCCAACCGCACCTGGCTGCTGCACCGCATGCCGCGCCTGTTCGACGCCGCGCGCCACGACGGCGCCACGGTGACGTTGGCCCTGATCGACATCGACTACTTCAAGCGCATCAACGACGAGGTAGGCCACCTGGCCGGCGATCGCGCCTTGCGCCATGTGGTGGCCGTGCTGTCCGGCCTGATCGGGCCCGACGAATGGCTGATCCGCCTGGGCGGCGAGGAATTCGTGCTGGTGCTGCGCAAACCGATCGGCAATGCCTGGGAACGGCTCGACAGCCTGCGCCGTGCCGTGGCCGAATCGCGCTTCACCGCCGAACGCGGCGCGGAGCCGCAGCGGATCACCTTCAGCGCCGGCCTGGCCAGTTTCCCCAACGACGGCAGCGACACCTCGGCCTTGCTCAAGCGCGCCGACCGGCGCCTGCAGCAGGCCAAACGCGAAGGCCGCAACCGCGTCGTAGCGCGCGACGACTGAGCCCGATCCGGCCTGCGACGGTTGCCCGGTGCGGGGCCCTGCTCTACGCTGCGCCGACGCTAACGCAGGCTGGGGAATACTGAATGGAAGGTTTGGCGCGGGTCGGCTTCGGCCTGTTCGGACTCGCGGTGCTGATCGGCATCGCCTGGTTGTTCTCCAGCAACAAGAGAAAGGTCGATTGGCGTCTGGTGCTGACCGGCATCGCGCTGCAGATCCTGTTCGCCGCGTTCGTGCTGCTGACGCCTTGGGGCGCGACGATCTTCGACGGCTTGTCGCAAGGCTTCGTCAAGATACTGAGCTTTACCGCCGCTGGCACCAGCCTGATCTTCGGCGGGCTGTCGGATCCGGCCAAGATCGGCTTCGTGTTCGCGTTCCAGGTGCTGCCCACGATCATCTTCTTCGCTGCGCTGATGGGCGTGCTCTATCACCTGGGCGTAATGCAGCTGGTGGTGCGCGGCATGGCCTGGGCGATCACCAAAGTGATGCGGGTATCGGGCGCGGAGACCACCAGCGTCTGCGCCAGCATCTTCATCGGCCAGACCGAGGCGCCGCTGACCATCCGCCCCTATCTGCCGAAGATGACGCAGTCGGAACTGCTGACGGTGATGATCGGCGGCATGGCGCATATCGCCGGCGGCGTGCTCGGCGCCTACGTGCTGATGCTCGGCGGCGGCGATCCGGTGCAGCAGGCGTTCTTCGCCAAGCACTTGCTGACCGCTTCGATCATGGCCGCGCCCGCGACGCTGGTAATCGCCAAGATCCTGGTGCCGGAAACCGGCGAGCCGCTGACCCGCGGCACGGTGAAGATGGAAGTGGAAAAAACCACGACCAATGTCATCGACGCCGCCGCCGCCGGCGCTGCCGACGGCTTGAAACTGTCGTTGAACGTCGGCGCGATGCTGCTGGCCTTCACCGCATTGATCGCGTTGCTCAACTGGCCGATCCAGGGGCTCGGCGACGTCACCGGCATCGCCGGTGCGATCGGCCGGCCACTCGACCTGGGCGTGATCCTGGGCTGGATCATGGCCCCGATCGCATGGGTGATCGGCGTGCCGTGGCAGGATTCGGTGACGGTCGGCGGCCTGATCGGGCAGAAGATCGTGCTCAACGAATTCATCGCCTATAGCGAACTGAGCAAGGTCATCGCCGGGCAAGTGCCCGGCGTCGCGCTCACCGAACAGGGGCGGCTGATCGCCACCTACGCTTTGTGCGGCTTCGCCAATTTCAGCTCGATCGCGATCCAGATCGGCGGCATCGGCGGCCTGGCGCCGGAGAGGCGCCACGACCTGGCCAAGTTCGGTTTGCGCGCGGTGCTGGGCGGTTCCATCGCTACGTTCATGACCGCGACCATCGCCGGCGTGCTGACCTGGATCGGCGCGTGACATGGTCGATGGCGGCGTGGGCAAGGTCGTCGTCGTCGGTTCGTTCAACGTCGACCACGTCTGGACCACCGCTGCATTGCCGCGCGCCGGCGAAACGCTGAGCGGCGAATACGCGACGGGGCCCGGCGGCAAGGGCTTCAATCAGGCCGTGGCGGCGCGGCGCGCGGGCGCGGACACCGCTTTCGTCTGCGCACTGGGCGACGACATGGGCGGACAGCTCGCCCGCGCGCTCGCCGCGGCCGACGGCATCGATCTTCGCGGCCAGCGCAGCGAGCGGTCCACCGGCACCGCCGGCGTCTATGTCGACGGCGAGGGCCGCAACAGCATCGTCATCGGCGCCGGCGCGAATGCGGATCTGTCGCCCGCCTTCATCGCAAGCCGGCGGGATCTGATCGCCGCCGCCGACGTGCTGCTGGCGCAATTGGAATCGCCAGCCGAAGCGGTGCTGGCGGCGTTGCGCGCCGCCCGCGCAAGCGGCGTGATTACGCTATTGAATCCCGCTCCTGCGAATGCGGTAGTGACCGCCGAACTGTTGTCCGCGACGGATATCCTGACGCCGAACGAAACCGAATTCTCCGCCCTGCTTGCGCGCCATGTCGGCGAACGCATCGAAGGCGATGCCGTCGCTGCCTTGGATCAGGCACGTTTGCATGCGTTGTGCCGCGAACTTTCGCCGGCGGGCACCGTGGTCGTCACCCTGGGCGCCAGCGGATGCTTCGTCTCGCATGCGGAAGACGTTCGGCGCGGCGACGACAACGCCTATTACCGGATCGCCGCCGAGCCGGTGCGTGCGATCGACACCACCGGCGCCGGCGATGCCTTCAACGGCGCCTTGGCGGCGGCCATCGCATCCGCTCCAGACGCGCCTTTCGCCGAACCGATCCGCCGCGCCGGCCGTTACGCGGCGTTGTCGACCGAGCGGCAGGGCGCGGCTGCGTCGATGCCGCAGGCCGCAGACGTCCAGGCCCGTTTCGGGCCATAGCTGTCGAACCGCAAATCTTCAGTCCGGCAACGGGATCGAAGATTGCGCAAACGCATAACGCCACCCGGCTGGCGTGCATAGGTAGACGTCGCTGAACCACAGCCGATAGTCGAACGGCTTGCCGCGTTCGTTGCCCTTGGCGTGCAGCAAGGCCGTGATCACCGCGATATCGCCGAAGAAACGCACGGTCTGCCGGGAATCGTCCTGGCGCTGATAAGCGATTTCGCCGGCACGCGCCTCGGCCAGAAGATCGGCCTTGCCGATCACCTTGCCTTTGCCGGTCACCAGTACGAAATCGTCCGGCAACAGTCTATCCATGGCTTTGGCATCGTTCTTCTGGACCGCAGCCTGATATTCGGTGTCCAGCGCTTTGATCGCGGCTCCGCTTTTGGGGCAGGCCGCGAAGGCTGTGGCTTGCGCCGCGGCGAGCGCCAAGCCCGCTATCGCCGCCGTCTTGTTGTCCATGCTTCTGGCTCCTGTGAAAGTCGCGATAGCTTTCGGAACGGAGCGGAGAATTGCGCGCCATTTTCGGACATCGTTGCCGCGCTTGATGCGTGGCGGCATCGGTCCGGCCGCCGGCCGGGCGCAGAAACCGCGGCTCCGTGCCGACGCACGGCGCGGACCCATCGGCCGATCTACAATGCCGCATGCAGATCGGCCACCACCGCATCGACCCGCCCGTAATCCTCGCCCCGATGGCGGGCGTCACCGACAAACCGTTCCGCCAGCTGTGCAAGCGGCTTGGCGCGGGTTTGGCCGTGTCCGAAATGACCATTTCCGATCCGCGCTTCTGGAACACCGAGAAGTCGTTGCGGCGCATGGACCACCTCGGCGAACCGGATCCGATCAGCGTCCAGATCGCCGGCACGGTGCCCGAGGTGTTGGCCGATGCGGCGCGCTACAACGTCGACCACGGCGCGCAGATCATCGACATCAACATGGGTTGCCCGGCGAAGAAGGTGTGCAACGCCTGGGCCGGTTCCGCGCTGATGCGCGACGAGGCGCTGGTGGCGCGCATCCTTTCCGCAGTGGCGCGTGCGGTCGATGTGCCGGTGACGCTGAAGATCCGCACCGGCTGGAACGCCGACAACAAGAACGCGCCAACCATCGCCCGCATCGCTCAGGACGCCGGCATCGCCGCGCTCGCCGTGCATGGCCGCACCCGCGACCAGCAGTACGCCGGCGCCGCCGAGTACGACACGATAGCCGCGATCAAGGCGATGCTGGACATCCCCGTGTTCGCCAACGGCGACATCGACTCGCCGCAGAAAGCGGCGCAGGTGCTGCGGCACACCGGCTGCGACGCGGTGATGGTCGGCCGCGCCGCGCAAGGCAGGCCATGGATCTTCCGCGAGATTTCGCACTTCCTGGGTACCGGAGAACTATTGCCGGAACCTTCTCTGACGGAAGTGCGGGACGTGCTGCTCGGCCACCTCGAACATCTGCACGCGTTTTACGGCGAACCGGCCGGCGTGCGAATCGCGCGCAAGCACCTGGGCTGGTACGCGAAGGACCGGCCGGAAAATGCGGCTTTCAGGGCCGTGGTCAACCGCGCGGAGACTGCGACCGCACAGATGGCGCTGACCCGCGAGTATTTCGATGCGCTGATCGCCGGCGAGCCGCTGTCGCTCGCGGCCTGAGCCGCGAGCTCTCGACCTTGTGGGAGCGGCTTCAGCCGCGAGCTCTTTCCTACCTTCGACTGCGAACCCAACAAAGAGCTCGCGGCTAAAGCCGCTCCCACAGAACCGCTCCTACACAAAAGCGGCGGCGCCTTGACGAGGCGAGGCAGGAAGGCTATCTAGAGCGCAAGGGGAAGAGGGGCTGGGGCATGAACGAATCGCGCAACAGCGATCCGCAAAGCATTGCGCACGACAGCCGACGGCCCATCGCCGCCCGCGGCAGCGCTTTCGCCCGGCATTCCGCCGCCTGGCTCGCGAAGAGCGGCATCACGCCCAATGCGATCTCGGTGCTGAGCATCGTCTTTGCCGCTGCGGGCGCCGCGGCGCTGCTTTGGCTGACGACGCCCTGGGGTGCCCTGCTCTGCGCCGCCGGCATCCAGGCGCGCCTGCTGTGCAACCTCTTCGACGGCATGGTGGCGGTGGAAGGCGGCAAGGCTTCGGCTACCGGCACGCTGTACAACGAAGTGCCCGACCGCATCGCCGACAGCGCGCTGCTGATCGCGCTGGGTTATGCCGCGGGCATCGGCTGGCTCGGATGGCTGGCGGCGCTGCTGGCGGCTTTGACGGCCTATGTGCGCACGCTTGGCGGCGCGCTCGGGCAAGCCCAGGATTTCCGCGGGCCGATGGCCAAGCAGCATCGCATGGCGCTGATGACCCTCGCCTGCCTGATCGCGCCGATCGAACTGGCGCTGTCCGGATCGAGGTATGCGCTGCTGATCGCAGCGGCTACGATCGCCGCCGGTTCCGCGCTGACTTGCTGGACCAGGCTGCGCGCGATCGGCAAGCGCATGGCAACGCAAGCATGATCGAACGCGCCGCCGCTGCCGGCCTGGTCGGCTTCACCCGCCTGATGGTCGGCGCGCGCGCCGATTGGCGCGCGCCGCCGCCGGCCGGGCAGACTTTGTATTTCGCCAACCACAGCAGCCATCTCGATACGCTCGCGATCTGGTCCGCGCTGTCCGCACCCGTACGCGCCGCGACGCGCCCGGTCGCAGCGCGCGACTATTGGGACAGCCCGGGTTTGCGCGGCTATCTCGCGCAGAACGTGCTGCGAGCGGTGCTGATCGAGCGGCGCCGCGAAGCGCGCGACGGCGACCCGCTGGCACCGGTGTTCGAAGCATTGGCGCAAGGCGATTCGCTGATCCTGTTCCCGGAAGGCACCCGCACCGCCGAGCGCCTGCCGCAACCCTTCCGCGGCGGCCTGCACAGGCTGGCCGAAACGTTTCCGGAGCTGAACCTGGTGCCCGCCTATCTCGATACGCTCCACCGCAGCATGCCCAAAGGCAGCCTGATCCCGTTGCCGCTGTACTGCACGGTGCGTTTCGGCGCGGCGTTGCCGCGGATGTCCGGCGAACCGCGCGACGCCTTTCTCGCCCGCGCCCGCGACGCCGTGGTGGCGCTGTCGTGACGCCGCAACAGAAATTGTTGGCGGTGATGGGTGGCATCGTCGCCCTGCTGGTCGTGGCCTCGCTGATCGGCTGGTGGCTGTCGCGCCGCGGTCCGGACGGCGGCGGCGACACCGTGCGCAACCTCAACGCCCGTACCCGCGCCTGGTGGAGCATGGTCGCGGTGCTGACCGCGAGCTTCCTGTTGGGTCCGATCGCCACGCTGGTGATCTTCGCCTTCATTTCGTTCTTCGCGCTGCGCGAGTTCATCACGCTCACGCCTACACGCCCCGGCGACCACATGCCGCTGGCGGTGGCCTTCTATGTGCTTATCCCGGTGCAGTACTGGCTGATCGGCGACGGCTGGTACGGGCTGTTCGCGATCTTCATCCCCGTGTACGCCTTCCTGACCCTGCCGGCGCTGGCTGTGTTCGGCGGCGATACCGAGCACTTCCTGGAACGCACCACCAAGATCCAGTGGGGCGTGATGATCACCGTGTACTGCATCAGCCACGCGCCAGCGCTGATGATCCTGGACCTGCGCGATTTCAGCGGCCAGGGCGCGCTGCTGCTGCTCTATCTGATGCTGGTGGTGCAGATCAGCGACGTCATGCAGTACGTATTCGGAAAACTGTTCGGGCGGCACAAGCTGGCGCCGGCGGTGAGCCCGTCCAAGACGGTCGAAGGGCTGGTCGGCGGCGGCTTGGCGGCGATCGGCATCGGCACCGCCCTGTGGTGGATCACGCCGTTCACGCCGCTGCAGTCGGCGCTGATGTCGACGGCGATCGTGATTTCGGGCGTGGTCGGCGGCCTGGTGCTCTCGGCGGTCAAGCGCAGCTTGGGCGCCAAGGACTGGGGCAGCATGATCGAAGGCCACGGCGGGATGATGGACCGTATGGATTCGGTCAGTTTCGCGGCGCCGATCTTCTTCCATCTGACCCGCTACTATTTTTCCTGAGCCGCGCGGTCAGCGCAGGGCGAAATACGGCATGCCGGCGACGGCGATCTTGAAGGCATGCTTCATCGGCTGGAACTCCGCGCGCCCTCGCCCGTCGGCAAATTACCCTCTCCGGTATGCCGGATCCGTTGCCAGGTGGCGGACCAGGCCGCGCCGACATCTCGCTGCAGCATGATTTGTTCGGGAACGATGGCTCGCCATTCGTCCGCATCGCGCTCGGCCACGGCGAACCGGAAGAAATAATCCGGCTCGGCGCCCATCCGCAAATCGGCGAGCACCAGCCGGCCGCCTTCTTCGCGCGCTTGCATGAAGCCATGGTTGAACCAAGCCAACCGATCGACGGCTTCGATGCCTTCGGCCTCGCGCAAGGCCTGGACGTCAGAGGTATGGGCCTTGAACACCATCGGCCCGCGATCGGCGGCCAGCGAACGGTAGCCTTCGACATAACCGTCGGGCGTCATCGCCGCCACGCGCCACAACAACGTGTTGAACGGCATCGGCACCGAAAAACGCGGCGCCTGGCTCAGGCCCATCGCGGCCAGCGCAGGGCGCGCCTGGCGCTCGACCAGCGCCTTGGCCGTCAACGACCAACCGACATAAGCCACGCCAAGCGCGATTCCAGCGCACAACGCTTTGTCCGCAAGCGGCCGTTGCAACGCGAACCATGCCACCACG
Organism: Luteimonas galliterrae; assembly: GCF_023374055.1. Lineage (NCBI taxonomy): Bacteria > Pseudomonadati > Pseudomonadota > Gammaproteobacteria > Lysobacterales > Lysobacteraceae > Luteimonas > Luteimonas galliterrae. The sequence continues at coordinate 308,478 of NZ_JAMBEP010000002.1, forward strand.
CAGGCGACGAACCAAGGCAGCGTGAACAAGGGATCGATGATGAACAGGCTCGACCACATCAGCGGCTTCATCGGCAGCGGCCAGAACAGCTGCGTGCCGTACACCGTGAACGAATCGATCAGCGGATGCGCCGTCAGGCAGACGAAGATCGCCCAGAACCAGCGTTGCGGTTCTTGCGCGACGCGGCCGCCGCGGCGGCGGAAGAACGCCCAGACCGCCCAGGCCACGAACGGCAGCACGAACCACGAATGGGTCATGCCGCGATGCCAGGTCATTTCGGTGACCGGATCGCAGAAGCGCAGCGGAAATACATCCAAGTCCGGCAACGTATTCAGCGCCGCGCCCGCCAGCAGCGCGGCGCGCCGGTGCTTAGCCGGAGCGATCGCAGCGGCGATGGCGCCGCCGTAGAACAGGTGAGTGATGGAGTCCATGCGGCCTTAGCTGTTCTTCCCCCTTTGAAAAAGGGGGACTGAGGGGGATTTGCTCTTGATCTTGCCTTAAAAGCAAATCCCCCTGCATCCCCCTTTTTCAAAGGGGGAGAACAACAGGAGCTAAGCGGCGCGCGGCAGCGCCTTTTCTTCGCCTTCGCAAACCAACCGCAATCGCGGCGGCAGCATCGCCAGCGTTTCGCCGGCATGCGACAGCAGCCGCAACGTGCCGTCCATGTCCTCGGCCAAAGCGGTCAGGCTTTCGACCCAGTCGCCGTCGTTGGCGTAGATCAAGCCGTCGCGTTGGACCAAACCGGCGCGATGGATATGCCCACAGACGATGCCGTCGAGCCCGCGCCGGCGCGCGTCGTCCAATCCCGCCTGCACGAACCGCGCGATGAAGCGTTCGGCGGTATCGCTCTGGCGCTTGAGATATTCGGACAGCGACCAGTAGCGGCGGCCGAAACGCCGGCGCAGGCGATTGAGCCACTGGTTGCCGGTGAGGATGCGGTAATACAGCCAGTCGCCGAACTTTTCCTTCAACCCGCCGAAATGGGTGACGCTGTCGTAATCGTCGCCGTGCGTGACCAGCAATCTGCGGCCATCGGCGGTGACGTGGATGGTGCGGCGCCGCACCTGCATCGCCGGCAGCGCCAAGCCGCAGAACTTGCGGATCGGGCGATCGTGGTTGCCGGGGATATAGATGATTTCGGTGCCGGCGCGACGCAGTTTGTGCAGCATCTCGACCACGCGGTTGTGGTGATGCCCCCACGAAGCGCGCCGCTGCGCCATCCACCACAAATCGACGATATCGCCGACCAGGTACAGCCGTCCGCATTCCAGCGTCGACAGGAAGGTCGCCAACTCGTCGGCATGGCAATGCTTGGCGCCGAGGTGCACGTCGGAGAGGAAGACCGCCCGCCGACGCCCGCCGGAGGCGATCGCCGGACTCATGCGGCGACCTCGTCGGTCAGCAGATAGCGCTTGCGTTTCTTCGGACGCAGCAGGTGCATGTCGACCTCGATCAGGCCATCGATGGAATCGCTGAACTGCGGATCGACGCCGAACGCCAGGAAACGCGCCCCGCCCGGCTCGCAAAGCTCGGTGTACTGCTTGTACAGCGTCGGCACGGCGGTGCCGAGCGCCGCTAGGTTGCCCTTGAGCACGTTGAATGCGGTGTCGGCATCCATCTCGCCGAACGACGGCGGCGCGGCGAAATATTCGAACGGCTGGTTCGACGCCGCCAGCGCATGCGGGCTGCCGTAGTAGCGCTGGTAGTACGCGACCAACTGCTCGCGCGCCGCCAACGGCAGCGCGGCGCTGATCGAAACGGGGCCGAACAGGTAACGCACGTGCGGATGGCGGCGCAAATAGGCGCCGATGCCTTGCCACAAATAATCCAAACTGCGGCTGCCCCAATAATCGGGCACCACGAAACTGCGGCCCAGCTCCATGCCTTCGGCCAGGCGCGGCAAAGCCTCGTCGGCATAACGGAACAACGAGGCGGTGTATAAGCCGGCCAAGCCGCGTTCGGCCAGCGCGCGCGCGCCGCGCATCACCCGGTAACCGCCCGCGATGCGTTGCGCCTGCGCGTCCCATAGCACGATCTGTTCGTAATGGGCGTCGTAGGCGTCGAGGTCGCGGCTGCGGCCTGTGCCTTCGCCGACCTGGCGGAAAGTGAGTTCGCGCAGGCGGCCCAGCTCGTGCAGCAGCGGCGATCCGGCCTGCAGCCTGGCGGCGCGGATCTGCTTGCCGTCCGCCGTTTCGCCGAGCAGTTCGGTGGCTTCGACCGAACGCCGCAGCGCTTCGACCGGCACCGGCGGCGCCAACGGTTCCGGGCCCGGCGCCGCACGGCGCTTGCCGAGCGCATACAGCGCCTTGCGCACCGCACGCAGCGCCGCGGTCGGATCGGTATCGGCGGCGATCGCCATCGGCTCGCCGATGCGCAGCGTCAGCGGCCGGTGGCCGCGCGCGTACATTTCGCGCGCCAGCAAGGCCGTGCCCGCAGGCTTGAACAGCGCCGAAGCGCCGTAGAACAGCGCCGAATTGCGCGCCTGGATGCGCACCGGCAGCACCGGCGCGCCGCTCTTGCGCGCGAAGCGCACGAAGCCGCGCTGCCAACGACCGTCGCGTACCCCGCGCAGGCCCAGCCGCGACACTTCGCCGGCCGGGAACACGATCACGCACTGTTCCTGCGCCAGCGCCTGCTCGATCGCGCGCAGGCTGTCGGCGCTGGCGCGGCCGCCGAGGATGCGCACCGGCAGCAACAGACCGGCCAGCGGCTGCAGCATCGACAACAGGTCGTTGGCGACGATCCGCACGTCGCGGCGCACGCTGCCGATGTGGTGCAACAGCGCCAGCGCATCGACCGCGCCGGAGGGGTGGTTGGCGACGATCAGCAACCGGCCGCGCTCGGGTATGCGCCCGCCCGTCTCGACCGTGTAGCGCGCCTGCAGGTGTTCGAGCGCGGCGTCGACGAAGGCGAAATCGCGCAGATGGCCGCTTCGCGCCAGGAAGCCGTCGATGGTGTCGAAGCGCGACCACCGCCCCAGCGTGCGCAACAAAGGCCGGGCGATGCCGGCCCGGCGACCGCGGAACCAGGTCGGGAATCGTTGCTGCAGGCGTTGTTCGAGCTGGAGCATGGCGGCTTTGGACGGCCCGTTTGGCCGGCAGCCTGCGCCCGTCCAGCGACAGCGAAATGGCGGTTTTACGGCAGGGAAATGACAGCGCCGGCGCGTCCGGATGCTTACTGCAAGCCAACTCCGGGCACGGCACAATGCACCTGCCCGCCCGGCCGTGTATCATTCGCGGCCATCTTTTCATCCGAATAAAGGGATGCGTCCCTTCAGGAGCCTGTGCCGATGTCCAATTACCTGTTCACCTCCGAATCGGTCTCCGAAGGCCATCCGGACAAGGTCGCCGACCAGATTTCGGATGCCGTGCTGGACGCGATCCTGGCCCAGGACAAGCGCGCGCGCGTGGCTTGCGAGACGATGGTGAAGACCGGCGTGGCGATCGTCGCCGGCGAAATCACCACCAGCGCCTGGATCGACCTGGAGGCGCTGACCCGCAAGGTGATCCTGGACATCGGCTACGACAGCAGCGACGTCGGTTTCGACGGCGCCACCTGCGGCGTGCTGAACCTGATCGGCAAGCAGTCGCCCGACATCAACCAGGGCGTGGACCGCAAGAAGCCCGAAGAACAAGGCGCCGGCGACCAGGGCCTGATGTTCGGCTACGCCACCAACGAGACCGACAGCTACATGCCGGCCGCGATCCACTTGTCGCACCGCCTGGTCGAACAGCAGGCCAAGGTGCGCAAGGCCAAGAACTCCAAGCTGCCCTGGTTGCGCCCCGACGCGAAGAGCCAGGTCACGCTGCGCTACGAGAACGGCAAGGCCTCGGCCATCGATGCGGTGGTGCTGTCGACCCAGCACGATCCGGACGTGAAGCAGAAAGACCTGGTCGAAGCCGTACGCGAACACATCCTCAAGCCCGTGCTGCCGGCCAAGTGGCTGCACAAGGGCACCAAGTTCCACATCAACCCGACCGGCAAGTTCGTGATCGGCGGCCCGGTGGGCGATTGCGGCCTGACCGGCCGCAAGATCATCGTCGACACCTACGGCGGCTGGGCGCGCCACGGCGGCGGCGCGTTCTCGGGCAAGGATCCGTCGAAGGTCGACCGCTCGGCCGCATACGCCGCGCGTTACGTCGCCAAGAACGTAGTCGCGGCCGGCCTGGCCGACCGTTGCGAAGTGCAGGTCAGCTACGCGATCGGCGTGGCCGAGCCGACTTCGATCTCGGTCACCACCTTCGGCACCGGCAAGATCGCCGACGAGAAGATCGAGAAGCTGATCCGCAAGCATTTCGACCTGCGTCCGTACGGCATCATCAAGATGCTGGACCTGATCCATCCTATGTACCAGGACACCGCTGCTTACGGCCACTTCGGCCGCAAGCCGAAGCAGATCAGCTACACCGATGCGGCCGGCAAGAAGCACAACGCCACCGCGTTCTCGTGGGAGTTGACCGACAAGGCCGACGAGCTGCGCAAGGCGGCTGGGATCAAGTAAGGCTGCTGTTTCGCATTAAAGAAAAAGCCGCGCATTGCGCGGCTTTTTCTTGCTGTGGCTTGGCCCCCTCTCCCGCAAGCGGGAGAGGGCTGGGGTGAGGGCGCGCGCCATTGCAAGATTGCGGCGAACAAACGGTTTCAAGCAAAGCTCTGCTCCAGACCGCCGCGAAACGAATTAGTACCCCGCGCGCCCTCACCCAACCCTCTCCCGCAAGCGGGAGAGGGCTAAAGCTCCATGCGCTTGCAGCCGATCAGCCGTTCTTGATCTCCATCGCGATCGGCTCGCCGTGCGAATCTACCGCCAGCTTGCCATCGGCGCCGTCGGAGATGCGGCTCAACGTCTCCGTAAACAGCCGCGGATCGCCGGTGCCCAGATTGCGCACCAAGTTGATGGCGAAATCGAGCGTGGTCTGCGACGGCATACCGCCATAACCGCCGACCAAGCTTTGCAGATCGTGCGACGCCGAAGTCGGCTGGCCGTCGACCGCGGTGGCCTGGATCGCACCGTGCGTCTGCGTCATCAGATCTTGCAACTGCGCCTCGGTAAAGGTGACCGTTACTTTGCCGGCCTCTGCTGGACCATCGCCGCGGAACTGTCCGGACCACGCTTCGTTGAGGAAGAACGCCTCGGTCTCGCCCGCCTCGATCGTGAACGAGTAAGTGCGTTCGGACACGATCTCATTACCGGATGCATCGAAGCGCTGCACGACCTGCAACGGCACGTTGTCCGAATACTGCAGGTTGATCGCGTACGTGTAAGAGCCGTCCGGGAAGGTCGTCTTCACGAACGCGCCGGTGTTGCGCTGGCCTGCGAGATCCACGCCGAACGGGCCGGCTTCGAGCTTGAGCCGCGTCTGCGAGGACACGTCCACCCGTTCGACGGTCTGCGCGTCGGTGACGCCGGGCGTTTCGTGCGCGACCTGGCCGCTCCACAGGAAATGCTCGTATGCCGCCTGGCTGTCCGGATTGGACAGGTCGAACGTCGCCGCCTGCAGCTTCGCATCGGACAGGATGTCCTGGCGGCCGACGATCGCGGTGATGTCGCCCCACTTGCCGCCCATCCCCTGGAACGACTCGATCACCTCGGTCGGACCGGTCAGCACGGTGACGCTGTCGCCGTGGCGGGTGACGCTGTAGGTGACGCCACTGGCTTCCAGACGATTGGACTGCACCGCCACGTGCTTGAACGAACCGGCGAATGCCGTATTGGCGAAGCTCTGCCCGTCCATGGTGATCGTGGCGCCGTCGGGGATCGTGCTCGGATCGGTCGGATCGATCGTCGCGGCGATCGCCGGATCCCGGTTCTCGCCCGGCAGGATCACCTTGTACTTGAAGCGCGTGCCGGCGCTGGCGCTGGCTTCGAGTTCCAGACCGCCCTTCTTGCCGCTTTCGGCCGTGCCCTTGACGCCCACATCGGCGACGAACTCCACAGACACTTCGGTATTGCCGTTCTTGTTGGCGAACCCAGCGGTGTATTCGCGCTTGTTGGTCAGCTCGAACTGCACGCCGCCGGTGCCGGGCTTTTCGATTCCGAACGGATCTTCCTTGCGGCTATTGGCGAGTTCGGCCTGCTGTTCCTGGGTCAGCTTTATGGTGCCGTCGGCCGGATTGAAAGTGATGTTGCCGGCCTTGTATTCGCTATCCGGCGACGGGAAGCCCGGGTTGACCGAACTGCTGTCGACCGGCTCCTCGGTCACGCTTTGCGGCGCAGCCGGAATGTTCAGCGTGTCGCCCGACCATATCAGCTCGCCGCCGCTCTGCGCGTTGTCGCGCCGCCGGGCGGAAGGGTCCTGGAAGATGTCCGGATTGGCGTCGCGGATCGCCTGCGGCGTGACGCCGTAGCGGTCGGCGATGTCGGAGAGCTTTTCGCCGGAGGCGACGGTATGGGTCTGCGGATGGTTCTGCGGCGAAGCGACGCCGCCACCGCCGTCGATGTAAGCGAGATTGACCATTGAATCGATTCCCTTCCTTGTTGCAGTCTCATGTCGGAACGCAGGGTAGCGCCGGATGCGCGCAGTGGCGGCCTGGGGAAAACCCTAGCGAGTGACGAAAGCATCGCCTGCGATGATGAATGCGCAGCATGGCGCCATTGGCTCCACCGCATGCCGCTCCGATGCGCGGAACGGTTCCGCCGTCGGTCCAAATGAAAAATGCGCCGGGCCTCCACCCGGCGCATCGTCCCCTGCAGGCGCCTATTGCGCGGCAGGATTGCTGTCGACGTTCTCGTAGCTGGCCAACAGGGACGCCAGATAATCGCGTTCGTTGTCGACGGCGATGACTTCCGACAATTCCTGGGTCAGGCCCGACAACGCCCCATCGGCGTGCAAATCGGGGAATTTCTCCAGCAGCAGCGCCGCGGCCTGGTCGCTCAGGCCTTCGCGCATCATGGTTTCGATCTCGCCTTTGATCGCGCCGAAGGTTTCCGAGCCGGTGATCGAGTCGGGCAGGATCGTCGACACCACATTGCCTCCCGGCAACAGCTTCAAGCCGTCCTGTCCCAGCGCCCAGGCCAGATCGAGGCCGAACTCCAGGCCTTTCTGCTGCGCGGCATGTTTGTCGCTCGCGACCTGAGTGGCCTGCTCCAGCCCGTTGTCGATATGGCCCAGCACGCTGCCTGCGATATGGGTCATTTCGGCTTGATTGCGACCGTACTTGTCGGCGAAGTCGGCGTCGCTGAGCGTATTGACGTCGTTGATGATCGTGCTCAGTTTGTCGACCAGGAACTGGCTGGTGGCGTCGCGCGACGCGCCGGTGGGGTCGGTGAACAACACATTCTGCGCGAAGTTCTCCAAGGCTTTCGGGAACGGATGTTCGTCGTCGAAGCGCGCGCCGTTCGTGCTGGTCGCCTCACTGACCATGCGATCGAAGTCGGACATCAGGATGCGCGACAGGCCGTCCTTGAGCATCGTGTTGTCCTGCCACTGGTCGCGATTCGCGTCCAAGCCGTTCGAGGCGCTGTAGAACACGTCGTCGCGCACCGATTGCAGCGCCGCGTAGCTGTACGGCGGCGGCGGCAGGAAGCGGTCCGGCCCGCCGCGATAGGTGCTGTCGACGCTGAGCGTGTTGACCAGCCGGGCGACGCCGTCGTACGCGACTTCCTGGCCGACCGGCCCGCGCGCATCCGGATCCTGGATCCGCTGGTTGTCCGCGTCGTAGGTGTAGGCGTCGAACGACGCGACCTGGGTGGGATTGGCCATCGCCAAGCTGATGAACCGGTCGATCGTGCCGCCCTCGGCGCCGCCGTCGGCCTGCAGGTCGATCATGCGGCTGACCTGGTTTTCGGTGCTGGTCCCGCTCAGCACATAAGCCGCGGCCGCGGCGAGGCTTTCGCGGTCGCCGTCGCTGAGCCGGCCGATGGCGTCGTCGGAGAATTGGAACTGCCGGTTCGCTACATCCTGTCCGGCCAGCGCCAACTCGCTGGCGGCGCGGAAGAACGCGTTCTGCATGTCCTGCGCCCGGCGGCCTTCCAGACCGCCGAACAATTGCGCCACGCCGGTGTTGAGGTCGCCGCCTTCCATGGCCCAGTGCTCGACCATGCGCGCGATGTCGGCATCGTTGAGCGCGCCGCTCTCGTACATGTTCTGCAGCGCGTTGCGCGCGGCATCGATCTCGCCGTTGGCGTATTCGGCGGACAGGTCGTTGTAGCGGTTGGGATCGGCGACGTTGCTCAGGTATTGCGCGGTCTTCTCCGCGCCGAGCGCGGCGAAGTAATCCTGCAGCCACTGCGGATCGTCCTGGTGCTCGCGCACGAAATGCATGAACTGGGTGGTGGCCGAGGCCTCGGTATCGCCCATGCCGCCCTGCGCGACATGCTCGGTCTGCGCGGCGGCCGCGGCGGGGTCGTCGAAGTCCGCTTGCGTGCCCGCCGGGATCGCCGGCGCATCGCTGACGAAGGTCGCGGTGTCGTTGAAGAGAGGCGAGTCGGCGACGACCGCGTCGATGTCCTCCCGCGAGATGTCGCCGTCCGCCGCGTACAGGCCGCCGCCGTCCTTTCCGGTATCCAATAAAGCGTATTGGTCCGGATGATCGAGCAAATATTGCGCGGCAGCGCGCTGCTCGGCGGTGAACCGATCGCCGTTGGCGACCGCCTCGATGTCCTCGCGGCTGACTTTGCCGTCCGTGCTGCCGCCGTGGGCGGCGGTGTCGAAGACGTCGAAATGACGCTCGAAAGCGGTGATATTCGGATTCAGTTCGGGCATGACGGCGATCCTCGACGGAGGGACGGCCCGATCTTAGGTCGACGCTGCGCACACCATCAGCTAGGGCAAACCCGCGTAAGGCATTGTTCCGAAAGGCTGAACAGGCAAAAGAGGCCGTGCACCGGCGTCCTCAGACATATCCTTCCATCGCGAGAAAGCGATAGAATTACGCCCCTGCCCCGCCGAGGGGCGCTGCGACTGTTGGCGGGCCCCGCGGGCCCGTAAAAACAGCCAGGCTCGGCGAGGTTCCACTTCAACGGCGCCCGTTAATGCGAGTCCAAGCCCTCTCGAAAGAAGGCGGACTCCCAACAACGGAGCAACACCATGAACGCTGTCGTCAAAACCTTCTCGACCGAAGGCGATTACAAAGTCGCCGACATCACCCTGGCCGATTGGGGCCGCAAGGAAATCGATATCGCCGAGCACGAGATGCCTGGCCTGATGTCGATCCGCAAGAAACACGCCGCGACCAAGCCGCTCAAGGGCGTGCGCGTCACCGGCTCGCTGCACATGACCATCCAGACCGCGGTGCTGATCGAGACGCTGAAGGACATCGGCGCCGACGTGCGCTGGGCCTCGTGCAACATCTTCTCCACCCAAGACCACGCCGCCGCTGCGATCGCCGCGACCGGCACGCCGGTGTTCGCGTGGAAGGGCGAGTCGCTGGAAGAATATTGGGATTGCACGCTCGATGCGGTGACCTTCCCGGGCGGCAAGGGCCCGGAGCTGGTTGTCGACGACGGCGGCGACGTGACGCTGCTGATCCACAAGGGCTACGAGCTGGAACAGGGTTCGAAGTGGGTCGACGAGCCGGCCTCCTCGCATGAGGAAGGCGTCATCAAGAACCTGCTCAAGCGCGTCGCCAAAGAGCGTCCCGGTTTCTGGACGAACGTGGTCAAGGACTGGAAGGGCGTGTCGGAAGAGACCACCACCGGCGTGCACCGCCTCTACCAGATCGCCGAACAGGGCAAGCTGCTGGTGCCGGCGATCAACGTCAACGATTCGGTCACCAAGTCCAAGTTCGACAACCTGTACGGCTGCCGCGAGTCGCTGGCCGACGGCCTGAAGCGCGCGATGGACGTGATGCTGGCCGGCAAGGTCGCGGTCGTGTGCGGCTACGGCGACGTCGGCAAGGGTTCGGCGCACTCGCTGCGCGCTTACGGCGCGCGCGTGATCGTCACCGAGATCGATCCGATCTGCGCGCTGCAGGCGGCGATGGAAGGCTTCGAAGTGGCGCCGGTCGAGGACACGCTAGGCACCGCCGACATCTACGTCACCACCACCGGCAACAAGGACGTGCTGACGCTCAAGCACATGCAGTCGATGAAGAACCAGGCCATCGTCTGCAACATCGGCCACTTCGACAACGAGATCCAGGTCGATGCGCTGAACGCTTCGGGCGCCAAGAAGATCAACATCAAGCCGCAGGTCGACAAGTACGTGATCGCTCCGGGCCAGGAAATCTTCCTGCTCGCCGAAGGCCGCCTGGTGAACCTGGGCTGCGCAACGGGCCACCCGAGCTTCGTGATGTCCAATTCGTTCTCCAACCAGACGCTGGCGCAGATCGATCTGTGGGCGAACAAGGACAAGTACGAGAAGACCGTGTACCGCCTGCCCAAGGCATTGGACGAGGAAGTCGCGCGCCTGCACCTGGAGAAAATCGGCGTGAAGCTGACCAAGCTGACCCAGGAACAGGCCGATTACCTCGGCGTGGCGGTGGAAGGTCCGTACAAGCCGGATCACTACCGCTACTGAGCCTTAAAAAGCCGTCATTCCCGCGAAGGCGGGAATCCAGTGACTTTAGCTTTCGCATAATCATTGGAATGGCGTCAAAGTCGCTGGATCCCCGCCTTCGCGGGGATGACGGCTAAAGCTAAAAGCAAAAAAACAGACCCGGCCACGGCCGGGTCGGTTCCGGAGCAAGCGATGCGGACACCGATCAGTTTCGAATTCTTCCCGCCCAAGACCGAAGAGCAGCGCGCGCAGCTGGACAAGGTCGCGTTGCGGCTGAAGAAGCTCTCGCCCGAATACGTGTCCTGCACCTTCGGCGCCGGCGGCTCGACGCTGGACTACACACCGGAAACCGTGCACCGCCTGCACGGCATCCACGGCCTGGATGCCGCGCCGCACATTTCCTGCGTCGGCGGCACGCGCGCGGAACTGGGCGCGCTGCTCGAACGCTACAAAGGCATGGGCTGCAAGCGCATCGTCGCGCTGCGCGGCGACCTGCCCTCGGGCATGGGCCACACCGGAGATTTCCGTTACGCGACCGATCTGGTCGAATTCATCCGCCGCGAGCACGACGGCTTCTTCCACATCGAAGTGGGCTGTTATCCGGAAACGCATCCGCAGTCCGAGCACGCCATGGCCGACCTGAAGCACTTCAAGGCCAAGGTCGACGCCGGCGCGGACGGCGCCATCACCCAGTACTTCTACAACGCCGACGCGTATTTCCGCTTCGTCGACGACGCCCGCAAGATGGGCATCGCGATCCCGATCGTGCCCGGCATCATGCCGATCTCCAATTTCAGCCAATTGCGTCGCTTCTCGGAAACCTGCGGCGCCGAGATCCCGCGCTGGATCGGCAAGCGCATGCTGGCTTACGGCGACGACGTCGACAGCATCCGCGAGTTCGCCACCGACTTCGTCGCCGACCTGTGCCGGCGCCTGGTCGAGGGCGGCGCGCCGGCGCTGCACTTCTACACGCTGAATATGTCCAAGCCGACTTTGGGCGTTCTGTCCAGGATCGCCTGAACGCGCGGCGTCGTTCCATTCGAGCCGTCGCCCTGCACTATTCCTTCGCGGAAATTAAAAGGGCCTGTACGGGAACCGCAGTCGCCTTATTCATGTTGGCTGCGCTTCAGTTCCAACGCCTTTTCACACGCTTCGGTCACGCCGACAAGAGAACCATGCGCGCACATGTTTGACGTGCGCCGAAATGAATAGGACGCTGCTCGCTACAGCCACAGTCGCGCTATCGCTGTCCGCCACTCCGGTGTTCGCGCCAGTCGCGGCATCCAGTGCGCTGCGCCGCTGCCAGTCCGCGGACGGCGTGCCGATCTACACCGACAAGGCTTGTGCCGCCTTCGCTGCCAAATCCGTGGCGATATCGAGCGACTTGCGCTTCCGGATCGCGAGCGAAGCTTCGCGCGAAAATGCAGCGGCATCGGTGACCGGTTCGGCCGACGCCGAGCCGCTGGCCGTCGCTGCGCCGGCCTCGCGCCGCCCGCTCGCGGCCGGCTGCGCACGCACGCCCATGCAGTTGACGATGGATCTGCGTGCGGCGGTGACGTTGGGCGACGTGAACCGCGTCGCCGAGAGTTATCACTGGGCGGGCATGTCGAGCCGGCAGGGTCGGCGCACGCTCGACAGGTTGCAACGGTTGATCGGCGAGCCGACGGTCGAGGCTCACTATTACAATGCGCAAATCTCGTTCGCGCCCCCATCCCCCGACGAAGACGAAGCGTGGACCCCCGACTCGTCGCCTGGCGGCATGGGCGGCAATGCCGGTGTGCTGCAGCTGGTATTGGGCCAAGGCACCGCGGCCTCGTTCGTCGATTTCGATGTCGAGCGCCATGCCGGCTGCTTCTTCGTGAAATTCTGAATCCGGGCGTTGTGGCCCTTTCCGGTGATCGCGGCGGGCGCTAGTCTGCTGCGATGCCGTCCTTGCTTCCGATCCGACCCCTGACGCCGTTGCTGGCGGCCGCGCTGATGGCGGCCGTGTGGTTGTGGCCCTCCCATGCGCAGGCGCAGGTGCGCCGCTGCACGGGCGCGGACGGCAACCCTGTCTACACCGATCGTCCTTGCGAATACATAGGCGCGGTCGAACGCCTGCCGCGCGCGCAGGTGGCCACGCAGGCGGGCGCCGCGCGCTACGGCGGCTGCGCGCGCACGGTGCGCGATCTGGTCTACGAACTCACGGCCGCTTTCGACGGGCACGACGCCAACCGCTTGGCCGGCGTGGTGCACTGGGTCGGCATGTCCACCCGCAACGCCTACGCGCAAATGGGTCGCCTGGACGCCATCGCCAAGCGGCCGCTGCTGGACATCGTGCCGGTGTATCCGTCGATGCGCGTCGTGGTGCCCGCCGACCCGGTATCCGCCGGCAACACCGACGCCGCCTTTCCTTTCAGTCTCGAAGGCCACGGCCAGGACGTGCCGGATGCGGAACCGGCGCCGGCGCCGCAGGAAACGGTCGAAGACATCTACCCGCAGACCACCCGCAACCGTCCGCCGGTGGCGCTGCGCATCGAACAGACGATGGCCAACGGCAGTACGCCGTCGCGCACGGTGTTCGGGCTGACGCGGCATCTCGGTTGCTGGTGGATACGCCTCTGATCCTGTGGGAGCGGCTTTAGCCGCGAGCTCTTTCAAGCGAGGGCGCGCGAGCATGCGTAAAAGCTCGCGGCTAAAGCCGCTCCCACAAAGAAAAGACCTTCAATTCCGGCTTCAGGCACAATACCGCTCCTGACTTTCGCGTTTTTCGAGGAATTCCGGCCATGCAGTACCCCGAATGGATCTGGCACAACGGCGCCATCAAACCGTGGGCCGAAGCGACTACGCATGTGATGTCGCACGCGCTGCACTACGGCTCGTCGGTGTTCGAAGGCATACGCAGCTACGACACCCCGAACGGCCCGGCCATCTTCCGCCTGACCGACCACAACCGCCGCCTGTTCGCATCCGCCAAGATCTACGACATGGCGATTCCGTATACCGTCGACGACATCAACGCGGCCTGCCGCGACGTGATCAAGGCCAACGGCCACACCACCGATTACCTGAGGCCGGTCGCTTATCGCGGCTTGGGCGGCTTCGGCCTGTCGGCCGATACGCCGACCGACGTCGCCGTCGCGACGTGGAAGATGGGCCAGTACCTGGGCGCCAGCGTGGTCGAACAAGGCATCGACGCCTGCGTGTCCAGTTGGCAGCGTTTCGCGCCCAACACCATTCCGGCCGGCGCCAAGGCCGGCGGCAATTATCTTTCCGGCCAGCTGGTCGCGCGCGAAGCGCGCCGGCTCGGTTTCGGCGAAGGCATCGCGCTGGCCTCTACCGGCCTGCTCAGCGAGGGCGCGGGCGAGAACCTGTTCCTGGTATTCGACGGCGCGCTGCATACCACGCCGGTCAGCGCCGCGCTGCTCAACGGCCTCACCCGCAACACGCTGATCACGCTGGCGCGCGACGCCGGCATCGCCGTGTTCGAGCGCGACCTGCCGCGCGAATACCTGTACTTGTGCGACGAGCTCTTCATGTGCGGCACCGCGGCGGAGATCACGCCGATCCGTTCCGTCGACGGCCGCCAGGTCGGCGCCGGCAAACCCGGCCCGGTCACCAAGAAGATGCAGGAACTGTTCTTCGGCCTGTTCGACGGCAAGACGCCGGACAAGTACGGCTGGCTCGAAGCCGTATAGCTTTTCGTGGGAGCGGCTTCAGCCGCGAGCTTTTTCGGCGGCTGAAGCCAAGATCAAAAGATCGCGGCTGAAGCCGCTCCCACAACGATGCCTTACCCTTCGCGCGGCGCGGAGAAGGTCAGGGTCGCTATCACGCCGCGCTCCTCGCCCGGCACCACGCGCACCTGCCAGTTGTACAGCGCGCACAGCCTGCGCACGATCGACAGGCCGATGCCGCCGCCCTGCGAATGTTCGGCGTGGGTGCCGCGGTAGCCGCGTTCGAACAGGCGCGCCGCATCTTCCGCGCTCAGGCCCGGGCCGGAGTCGATCACTTCCACCGCCTTCTCGCCCGGCAGCAGCCGCACGATCACCTCGCCCGAGTTCGTGTACTTGACCGCGTTGCCGATCAGGTTGCCTAGCGCGACGTTGACCGCCGATTCGGGCGCATCCACCACCAGGCCGCGCTCGCCTTCCATCCGCAGTTCCAGCGGCTTGCCGCCCAACTGGGTGCGATGCGCGTCGAGCAGCTGCTCGGCCAGTTTGGCGACGTCGGTGGCGCCGTGGCCGCGTTCGTTGCGCGACAGCAACAGCAGCGCGCTGATCAGGTCGGTGCATTGCTGCTCGGCGCGCTGGATGCGCTGCAGCCGCGCGCGGGTCTTGTCGTCCAGGTCGGGCCGCGACAGCAGCAGCTCGACCGCGCCCTTGATCACCGCCAGCGGCGTGCGCAGTTCGTGGCTGACATCGGCGTTGAACTCGCGGTCGCGCTGCACCACTTCGGTCAGGCGTTCGGCGTAGTCGTCCAGCGCTTCGGCCAGCTGGCCGACCTCGTCGTCGGGGAAATGCGCCGCCAGCGCTTCGGGCTCGGCGCTGCGGCCGGAAGCCTGCAGGCGCCGCGCCAGTTCCGACACCGGGCTCATCACCCGCGACGCCGCCCACCATCCGACCAGCAGCGACAACAGGGTGAAGAAGATCACCGAGCTGTAGATGGCGCGGTTGAACTGCGCCTCGCTGCGCGTGGCCTGGGTCATGTCGTAGGCCAGGAAGAACCATTCGTTGGGCGTTTTGCGCACCGCCAGCTTGTAGGCGAACGGGCTGCCGTCGGCGTTGCGGCCCTGGATGCTGTGGATGCCGTCGGCCAGTTCGTACCAGTCGGGCTGCTCGATGCGCAGTTCCTCGAAGCGATCCTTCCTGACCACCCGGCCGAGCATCTGCTGCACGCCGAATTCGGGTTTCTTGTTGGGCTCGGTGAAGTATTGGCGCGCGTATTCGTCGATGTTGCGGTTCATCACGTCTTCGACGATCTCGTTCTCCACCCGGCCGCGCGTCCAGTTGGTGGCGAACGCGAACAGCGCCGTCAGGCCGAAGCCCAGCAGCACGAACGAGAGGATGATGCGGCTGCGCAGCCGCCGCCGGTAGCGCGATGCGTGCCGCGCGGGCGCAGGCGACTCAGGCGCCGGCATCGGGCTCGGCGATGCGGTAGCCGATACCGTGGCGCGTCTGGATCAGTTGCGTGGGGAAAGGCTTGTCGACCACGGCGCGCAGGCCATGGATGTGCACGCGCAGCGAATCCGAATCGGGCAGCTCCTCGCCCCAGACGCGGGTTTCCAGTTCCTGCCGCGTCACCACCGCCGGCGAAGCTTCCATCAGCGCCTGCAGGATCTTCAGCGCGGTCGGGTTGAGCTGCAGCAGCTTGCCCTCGCGGCGCACTTCCAGCGTATCGAGGTTGTATTCCAGGTCGGCCACTTCCAGCACGCGGGTCTGCACGCCGCGCCCGCGGCGCGACAGCGCGTTGAGGCGCACTTCCACTTCCTGCAGCGCGAACGGCTTGATCAGATAGTCGTCGGCGCCGGAATCGAAACCGGCGAGCTTGTTGTCCAGGCTGTCGCGGGCAGTCAGCATCAGCACCGGGGTCTGCTTGCGCGCCTCGTTGCGCAGCTTGCGGCAGACTTCCAAGCCATCCAGGCCGGGCAGATTGAGGTCGAGCACGATCGCATCGAAGTCGTTGACCACGGCCAGGTGCAGTCCGGTGACGCCGTCTGCGGCGAAGTCGACCGTATGGCCGCGGTCTTCGAGGTAGTCGCCCAGGTTGGCGGCGATGTCCTGGTTGTCTTCGATGACGAGGATGCGCATCAGGCTGTCCGGAAGTGAATGGGGGTTCGACCGTCACCGACGCGGTCGGTTCCGGCGATCGACCGGCATTCTGGCACACGCCGCCGAATGTTAAGGGTGAAAGCGTCGCGCCCAGAAAAAAGCCCAAGCGGTGTTGGCCGCTTGGGCGAAAAGTACTGCCCCGATTACCGTAATCTGCTTTCTCGACAGGGATAGTCCAACCAAGAGGAACGCAGGATTTCGGTCCGGACTAGGCTACGCCGGGGTCGATTAAAGCGCAGTTAAACCAGATGCTAATTATTTGTTAAGCACACCCGTAACCAAGCCATTGCGACGCTGTTCGCCGGGGCGCTTCTTCTGCTTACGGGCGATAAATTCGACGATCTTGCCGGCAATATCCACGCCGCTGGCCGATTCGATGCCTTCCAGGCCCGGTGAGGAATTGACCTCCAGGATCAGCGGCCCCCGATGGGAGTGGATCAGGTCTACGCCCGCCACCCCCAACCCGAGGACCTTGGCGGCCCGTACCGCTGCGGCCTGCTCCGCGGCATTGGCGATGGCCGGCACCGCAGTGCCGCCGCGATGCAGATTGGAACGGAACTCGCCTTGCTCGGCTTGGCGCCGCATTGCCGCGATCACCTGGCCGCCGACGACGAAGCAACGCAAGTCCGCGCCCTTGGCCTCCTCGACGAATTCCTGCACCAGGAAATTGGCGTACAGGCCGCGCAAGGCTTCGATCACGCCACGCGAGGCCGAAGGTTTCTCGGTCAGCATCACGCCTGCGCCCTGCGTGCCTTCGTTGAGCTTGATGACGTGCGGCGGCGGGCCGAGCATCGACAGCAGGTCGACGGTGTCGTCGGGGTTGTCGCCGAATACGGTCGTCGGCAGGTCGATGCCCTGCGCCGCGAGCAACTGATGCGTGCGCAGCTTGTCGCGCGCGCGCAGCACCGCGCCGGCGGGGTTGGGCGTGTAGCTGCCCATCAGCTCGAACTGGCGCAGCACCGCAGTGCCGTAGCGCGTGATCGAAGCGCCGATGCGCGGCAGCACCGCGTCGTAGCCGGCCAGTTGCCGGCCCTTGTAGTGCATCTGGAAGCCGTCGCTGGCGATGCGCATGTAGCAGCGCAGCGGATCGAGCACGCGCACGGTGTGGCCGCGTTCGCGCGCGGCGTCGACCAGGCGGCGGGTCGAATACAGCTTGCCGTTGCGGGACAGAATCGCGAGTTTCATGCGGCGCCTGTGGGAAAAGTGGGCCGCGGCGGGCGGCCGTGCAGGAACGAGCTTGCGGGATCGATGGTGAACAAACCGGTCATGGCGGTGCGGCCGAGCAGCATCGGGAACAGCATGGCGCCGCGATTGGTCAGATTGATTTCGATCTCGCGCTCGAGTCCGGCCAGGCGCAGCGTGGTGCGCAGGAAGATGCGGCGTTCGCCGCGCCCGCCCGAATCGACCACTTCGCGCTCGTCGTGGATCGGCGCCTGCGCCTGGATCGACAGGCCACGCGCCTTGCCGTGCGAAAGGCGGAACCCCACCCACGGCGCGCCGCCCTGGCTGAAGCGCCATTGCTCATCTACGTGCAAGGCCGAACTGCGCGCGCCGGTGTCGATCTTGGCGCGCAGCCGCGGAATGCCCAGGGCCGGCAGTACGACCCATTCGCGCCAACCCAGAGTGACCAGCGGATCGGGCATGACGTCTCCGCAGAAGGCGACGGCGACCTGGTGGTCGCCGTCGCTGTGTGGTTGGAGCGGGTGATGGGAATCGAACCCACGCTAGCAGCTTGGGAAGCTGCAGTTCTACCATTGAACTACACCCGCGCTGGCGAAAGTCTATGCCTGCGCGTCAAGGCTTGGCAACGTGAATCCGTCGCCCGCCTGAACATCAGAAACCCTTGCCCAGCGTGGCGAACACGGAGGCATTGTTGCCCTCCTCCTGGCCGACGGTGACGCTGGCGCCGATATTGGCGTCCAGTCCGAACACGGCCGACTGCACGCCCAGCACCAGGGTGCCGTAATCGCGGTCGAAATCCAGGCCCGGCACCGCGTACGTGCCGGTGCCCGGCAGCGATTGCGCGCGCGCGAACGCCTCTTCGGCGTAATCCTCGAACTCGCGGTCGTAGGTCAGCTGGGCATAAGGCTTCACATGGTCGTTGATCGCATAGCTGGCCTGCCAGCCGGCGCTGCCGATCAGCGAGTCGTAGTTCTGCTCGGGGAACGCCAGCGAACTGGACAGGGCCGGCTGGCTTTCCGCATAACCGTCCACATCGATGCGCTGCGACAGGAGGCCGATCACCGGACCGTGGCGCAGCGCGCCGTCGCCGAATTCCCAACCGGCATCGATGCCGATGCTGAGGTTGTCGCCGTCGGGCGAACCGCTGTGCGTACGCGTGGCCGGGCCGAGATTGACCTTGCGGTCGACGTCGAACGCCAGCTTGGTGTAGCTGACCTGCGCATTCGCCCACAGGCCTTGCTCGCCATGCCAGCCGAGGAAGCCGCCCAGGCTGGTGTCGCTCTGGTCGAAATCGCCGGCGCGGCCGCCGAAGTCGATCTTCTGCCGGCCATAGCCGGCGAACGCGCCGTACACCAGGTTGCCGCTGGCCCAATCGACGCCGAAGGTCAGCGTCGGACCGCCGCCGTCGAAGCCGGCGCCGGTGCCGCCCTTGTCGAAGCGCTGGTTGTCGCCGCGCACGTCGGCCCACCAGCGCATGCCGTCGGCATCGGGCTTGCCGGACCGGTGCGCGGACACGCGGTCGGCGCGGGCGCGGCCGATCGTGGCGGCCGAGTGCGGCAGCAGCGCGATCTGGCGCGGGCCTTCCAGCGCCGATACGGCGAGCTGGCTGAGGATCTGGTGCGCCGCGACGGTGGGATGCACGCCGTCGGCGAACAAATAAGCGTTGGCCGCATCGGGACTGACATAAGCCAACGGACTGCAGGTCAGCGAAGACTCGACGACGCAGGCGGGATCGGTGACGTTGCGGAAACCGTACAGGCCAGGATTGGCGACCGCTTCCTGCAGGAAGTGGAACGTATCCAGCGGAATTACGCGCAACCCGGCGCCGCCGAGCGCACCGAACAACGCATTGTTGTAAGCGGTGGCGAGCGCGGTGCCCTGCGCCATGCCGACGGCGCCGCCGGCGCGCGACGACGGGGTGAGGCCGATGTCGGGAATGGTCGGCACCACGATGTAACGCGCGCCGGCGCCTTTCAACGTGGCGACGATGCCGGCCTGCGCCGTCACCGCACCGCCGATGATGGCCGGCGCCTGCGACGGATCGGCGGCCACCGCGAACAGATCGTTGGCGCCGCCCCATACGGTGTACAGCGCGTTCGGATCGGCGCGCCCGCCATTGGCGGCGAGATAGCGCGTGGTCTGCGTGGCCAACGACGGAATCGGGCCCAATGCGCCGCTGGTGTCCACGCCTACGCGCGCGCCGCCAGCGGCGTAATTGGTGCCGTTCTGGCCATTGCCGTTGGGCGTTGCGCCGGTGCCGTAATAATCGGCCACGTATTGCGACCAGACCCAGCCGGGGTTGGTGGTGAATTGGCCGATGACCGGCTGCGCCTCGGGCGGCAGCAAGGGCCGGAAATAGCCGGCGTCGGTCAGGCTGTCGCCGAAGAACACGGTCTGCGAATAGGTCTGCGCGAGCGCCGGCGCGGCGGTCAACGCCAGTGCGGCGGCCAGCAGGGTGCGGACGGGGCGGAACGACGTCATGCTTCTACTCTCCCTGAAATGATCGATCCGGTCCCGATCAGCGCGTCCCTGTGGACACGTCTGCTCAATACCACGCCGGATGGTGCCGCATCGTTTCACGAACCCAGACCCCGCTCAAGCCTGACCAATGGCCCACAAGCGGGCTGCGAACCGCCTCTACGCGTATTCATCCGGACCGCGCGACAATGGCGGCATGGACATTCTCTTGAACGGCGACCCGGTGTCGCTGCCCGACGCCTCCACCACCATCGCCGCCCTGCTTGCCGCCCAGGGCCTGGCCGAACGCCGCGTGGCGGTCGAAATCAACGGCGAGATCGTGCCGCGCGGGCGGCATGGCGAGCATCGGCTGCAGGCCGGGGACAAAGTCGAGATCGTGCATGCGCTCGGCGGCGGCTAGCCTTTGCAGAGCGGAGCTTGCTCCGCTGCTTCTGCCCCGATCTGTAGAGCGGCGCTTGCTCCGCAGCATTTTCTCGGGCGGGCCGAAGAGCAGCGGAACAAGCTGCGCTCTACAGAGCCGAAGCGGATGCGCGGCCGCATTCGCCGCAGTCGCTCAACCTGCGATAATCCCGCGATGACTCTCCTCACCGCACCCGATGACGCCCTGGTCATCGCCGGCAAGGCCTACCGCTCGCGCCTGCTCACGGGCACCGGCAAATTCAAGGATCTCGACGAAACCCGCCGCGCCACCGACGCCGCCGGCGCGCAGATCGTCACCGTCGCTATCCGCCGCACCAACATCGGCCAGAATCCCGGCGAGCCCAACTTGCTCGACGTGTTGCCGCCGGACAAGTACACGATCCTGCCCAATACCGCCGGCTGCTACACCGCCGAAGACGCCGTGCGCACCTGCCGCTTGGCGCGCGAACTGCTCGATGGCCACAACCTCACCAAGCTGGAAGTGCTCGGCGACCAGAAGACGCTGTTCCCCGACGTGGTGCAGACGCTGAAAGCGGCGGAACAGCTGGTCGCCGACGGCTTCGAGGTGATGGTCTACACCAGCGACGATCCGATCCTGGCCAAGCGCCTGGAAGAGATCGGCTGCGTCGCGGTGATGCCGCTGGCCGCGCCGATCGGTTCGGGCCTGGGCATCCAGAACAAATGGAACCTGATCGAGATCGTCGAAAACGCGAAGGTGCCGATCATCGTCGACGCCGGCGTCGGCACCGCATCGGACGCCGCGATCGCGATGGAACTGGGCTGCGATGGCGTGCTGATGAATACCGCGATCGCAGGGGCCAAGGATCCGGTGCTGATGGCGCAGGCGATGAGGCTCGCCGTCGAAGCCGGCCGCGCCGCGTTCCGCGCCGGGCGCATTCCGCGCAAACGCTACGCCAGCGCTTCGTCGCCGGTCGACGGGCTCATCGGTTAGGCCGCGCGACGCCGATGACCGAGCCGCTGCAAAAGAAGCCCTACACCCAGCAGGAAGGCCGCCGCAGCGTGCGCAGCTTCGTGCTGCGGCAGGGACGCTTCACCCCGGCGCAGCAGCGCGCGTTCGACGAACTGTGGCCGCGTTTCGGGCTGGACTACCAAGGCCGGCCGCGCGATTTCGACGCGGCGTTCGGCCGCAGCGCACCGCGCGTGCTCGAGATCGGTTTCGGCAACGGCGAGGCGCTGCGCTTCGCCGCGGCCGGCGACGCGGCGCGCGACTACATCGGCATCGAAGTGCACGCGCCCGGCGTGGGCCGGCTGTTGAACGCATTGGCGCAAGACGGCAGCGAGCATGTCCGCGTCTATCATCACGATGCGGTCGAAGTGCTGACCCAGGAGCTAGCGGACGGCTCGCTCGACGAGATCCGCATCTACTTCCCCGACCCCTGGCACAAGAAACGCCACCACAAGCGCCGGCTGCTGCAACCCGAGTTCGCCGGCCTGCTGGCGCGCAAGCTCGCGCCCGGCGGCCGCTTGCACCTGGCGACCGATTGGCGGGACTATGCCGAACAGATGTGGGACGTACTCGACGCCACCGCCGGCCTGCGCAACCCCGCCGGGCCGCGCGGGCACGTGCCGCGGCCGCCGTGGCGGCCGCAAACGCATTTCGAATCGCGCGGCCAGCGCCTGGGCCACGAAGTTTTCGACTTGGTCTACGAACGCATCGCTCCCACAACGGACTTGAGATAACCGCGGACACATGGACAGCGCGCTGACCCTCACCTCCGACATGAAGCTCGTGCTCGGGCTGGTCGGACTGACGATGGCGCTGTTCCTGTTCGACCGCATCCGCGCCGACGTGGTCGCGCTGGTGGTGCTGGTGCTGCTGGGCCTGACCGGCCTGGTCGCGCCGGAAGACCTGTTCGGCGGTTTCTCCGGCGGCGCGGTGATCAGCGTCATTTCCACCATGATCCTCGGCGCGGGCCTGGAACGTACCGGCGCGCTGAACCGGCTGGCCGCGTGGCTGCTGCGGCGCGCGCACGGCGTCGAACAACGATTATTGCTGTTGACGACCGCAGTGGCGGGCCTCAACTCGTCGATCATGCAGAACCCGTCGGTGATGGCGCTGTACCTGCCGGTCGCTTCGCGCCTGAGTTCGCGCACCGGCCTGGCGCTATCGCGGCTGCTGCTGCCGATCGCCGCCGCGATCGTGATGGGCGGCGCGCTGACCATGGTCGGCAACTCGCCGCTCATCCTGCTCAACGACCTGCTGATCTCGGCCAACAGCAATCTGCCGTCGGGCGCGGCCACCATCGAGCCGCTGCGCATGTTCGCCCCGCTGCCGATCGGCCTGGCGTTGCTGGGCGCCTCGCTCTTGTATTTCCGTTATTTCGGCGACAAGGAACTGCGCGACGACGTCGCCGGCGGCGTCACACCGGCGCGCACCGAAAGCTATTTCGCGCGCGCCTACGGCATCGAAGGCGACGTGTTCGAACTCACCGTCAGCGCCGACAGTCCGCTGGTGGGCATGGCGCTGGGCGAGGCCGAAGCCCTGCGCGGCGCGCCGCTGCTGCTGGCGCTGAAGACCGGCAACGAATCGCGGCTGGCGCCGCCGGCCGATGCGCGCATCTGGGTCGGCAGCGTGCTCGGCGCGATGGGCCCGCGCCAGCAGGTCGCCGATTTCGCGCAGAACAACTTCCTGCGCATGAGCACGCGCTTGCGCGAATTCCGCGATCTGTTCAACCCCAGCCGCGCCGGCATTTCCGAAGCGGTGGTGCCGCCGACTTCGAAGTTCATCGGCAAGAACTCGGCCGAACTGCAATTGCGCAAGCAGTACGGCATCAGCCTGCTGGCGATCAACCGCGACAAGGAAGTGCTGCGCGACAACGTGCGCCAGGTGCCGCTGCGCGCCGGCGACATGCTGGTGCTGCACAGCATCTGGCAGGACCTGGGCGAGGCCGCGTCGGCCAAGGACTTCGTGGTCGTCACCGACTATCCGAAAGGCGAGCAGCGGCCGCACAAGTTCAAGATCGCGATGACCATCTTCGCCATCACCATGCTGCTGGCGCTGAGCTCGCGCATCCCGGTGTCGATCGCGCTGATGACCGGTGTGGCCGGCATGCTGATCGCAGGCGTGCTGAACATGGACGAGGCCTACGGCGCGATCAACTGGAAAACCGTATTTTTGATGGCCTGCCTGATCCCGCTCGGCTGGGCGATGGATTCCAGCGGCGCCGCGGCCTGGGTGGCCGGGCATACGTTGGCGCGCTTGCCGGAAGGTTTGCCGATCTGGGTGCTGGAATTGGCGGTCGCGATATTGACTACGCTGTTCTCGCTGGTGATCAGCCACGTCGGCGCGACCATCGTGATGGTGCCGATGGCGGTCAACCTGGCGTTGGCGGCGGGCGGCAATCCGGTGGCGTTCGCGCTGATCGTGGCACTGTCGGCGTCCAACAACTTCATGACCGCATCCAATCCGGTGATGTCGATGATCACCGGGCCGGCGGGTTATACCTCCCGGGATCTGTGGCGCATCGGCGGGCCGTTGTCGCTGATCTACGTGGTCATCGCGGTGGCTGCGGTGAATGTGATGTTTTGGGGCAAGTGAGCCGCCGCTTTTGCGGGAGCGGCTTTAGCCGCGAGCTTTTTACGGATCAGATGAGTCTTGCAAAAGCTCGCGGCTAAAGCCGCTCCCACAAGAGCCGAGCCAGACATCGCCGTCGACGACAGATACCGGAACCACGCGCAAATGCGAACCCCGGCACGGCCCGGCCACGCATAATCCTTCGGCCAGCTCGAAGCTCGCGCCGTGCGCCGCGCAAACCAACAGGCCTTCCTTGCTCTTGAGGAACTTGCCCGGCGCCCAGTCCAGCCTCCGGCCGGCGTGCGGGCAGACGTTGAGCCATGCGCGCACCCGCTGGCCGTCGCGGTAGAGGATCAGCGACTCGGCATCGCCGTCCAGCGCGGCTTCGACTTCGGCGAAGCCGCCGTCGGCGATATCGGCGAGCGCGATCAGCGGCTGCCGGCTGTAACCGCGCATTAACGAACTCCTTACAAATGCGTCCTGGGCCTGTCCGATACTTGCCCCCCGGCCCGACCCTGGGCCTGCATTCTGTCACGACCGCCGCCGATGCCCGCATTCCATTTTCACCGCGATTCGCTGCGCTGGGCTTTCGCTCCGCGCAAACCTCGCCATCCGCTGTTGCGGATCGCGTTCGGCCTGGTCGGCCTGGCCTTGCTGGTGGTGTTGCTGGTGCTGGGCCTGTTCGTCGGTGCGGCGATGGTCGCCGCCGGCCTGCTGCTGAAGTTCTGGCGCCAACGCGGCAAGCCCATTGCGGCCGAGAAGAACGTGGTCGAGGGCGAATACCGCGTCGTCGGCAAACCGCTGCTGCGCTGATCCTTGCGATGACCGATCCCGCGACGACCGACGCGATCCCCGCGCCGACGCCATCGCGCATACCCGTGCGTGGCGGCGGCATGTTTCCCGTGCGCCGCATCTACTGCGTCGGCCGCAATTTCGCCGACCACGCCAAAGAGATGGGCGCGGCCGCGCCGGCGTCGAAAGCCGAACGCGGACAGCCGGTGTTCTTCCTCAAGCCCGCCGACGCCATCGTCACCGACGGCGTGGTGCCCTATCCGCACGGTACGCACGACCTGCATCACGAAATCGAATTGGTGGTCGCGCTGGGCCGCGACGCCCCCGCCGGCGTGCTCGATCCGCACAACGCCGAGAAGCTGGTCTACGGCTATGGCGTCGGCCTGGACCTGACCCGCCGCGACCTGCAGGCCGCGGCCAAGGCCAAAGGCTTGCCCTGGGACACCGGCAAGGCCTTCGACCACTCCGCGCCGGTCAGCGAACTGGTGCCGGCCGCAGCCGTGGGCGATCTCGACACGCTCACGCTGACGCTGCTGGTGAGCGGCGAGCCCCGCCAGCGCGGCGCGCTGTCGGACCTGATCTGGAACGTCGGCGACATCCTCCACGAATTGTCCAAGCTCTACGCGTTGCGCGCGGGCGACCTGATCTTCATGGGCACGCCCGCCGGCGTCGGGCCGCTGCAGGTCGGCGATGCGTTCGTCGCCCGTCTGGACGGCATCGCCGAGCTGCGCGGCGAGATCGTGATGCCCACCGGCACTGGTGTAGGCTAAAACCCGCCGCGATCGGCGGCGCCAGCGGAAAGGAGACACGCGATGGGCATGATCGGTGAATTCAAGGAATTCGCGATGCGCGGCAATGTCGTCGACTTGGCCGTCGGCGTCGTGATCGGCGCGGCCTTCGGCAAGATCGTCACCGCGCTGGTGGACAAAGTGATCATGCCGCCGATCGGCCTGCTGGTCGGCGGCGTCGACTTCTCGAAATGGGCGATCACGCTGAAGGAAGCCGGCGTGGATGCGGCCGGCAAGGAGATCCCGGCGGTGGTGCTCGGCATCGGCGAGTTCCTGAATACCGTCATCCAGTTCGTCATCGTCGCGTTTGCGATCTTCATGGTGGTCAAGGCGATCAACCGCATGAACCGCAAGCCGCCCGAGGCGCCCGCCGCGCCGCCGGAAGAGGTGCTGCTGCTGCGCGAGATCCGCGACAACCTCAAGCGCTGATTCGCTTCGCGTCCCCAGGTTTCGTAGGAGCCGCTTCCGCTTTTGTAGGAGCGGCTTTAGCCGCGAGCTTTTTCCAGCACATGAAGCGTGCGAGGAAGAGCTCGAGGCTAAAGCCGCTCCTACGAAAAGCAGCAGCCATGACGAGTGGCACAAAGACGCCGAGCCGCGGGCTGCTAAGCTCGGGGTTTCGCCATGTCCGGGGGGACTGCAATGCGCTTTTCGCTGTCGATCGCCGCGTTGACGCTTGCCATCGCCGCCACTCCCGCCGTCGCTCAGAAGGCGACCACGATCCCCGAATCCGCAGTCGCCAACGCCGCGACGCTGCGCGAAAAAGCTTTGGCCAGCGATCTCGGCTGGAAGATCACCGAATCGCTGACCACCGAAGTCGGCCCGCGCCTGGCCGGCAGCGAAGCCGATGCGCGCGCCGTCGCCTGGGCGGTGGCCAAGTTCAAGCAGCTGGGCTACGACAAGGTCTGGACCGAGCCGGTCACGTTCCCCAAATGGGTACGCCGCAGCGAACACGGCGAAGTAGTCGGCGCGCATGCGCAGAAACTCTATCTCACCGCGCTAGGCGGCAGCCCCGGCGGCACGGTCGAGGCCGAAGTCGTGCGTTTCCCGGATCTGGCGGCATTGCAGGCCGCGCCGGACGGTTCGCTGGCCGGCAAGATCGCTTTCGTCGACTACCAGATGAAAAAAATGCGCGACGGCAGCGACTACCGCAACGGCGGCGGCATCCGCGGCCGCGGCCCGTCGGCGGCGGTGCGCAAGGGCGCAGTCGCCTTCCTGATGCGCTCGGCCGGCACCGACAACCATCGCGTGCCGCATACCGGCGCCACGCGTTTCGAAGATGGCCTGAAGCCGATTCCTGCCGCGGCGCTGTCGATTCCCGATGCCGACCAGTTGGCGCGGCTGGTCGCGCTCGGCCCGACCAAAGTGCGCGTCGCGCTGGATTGCGGTTTCGACGGCGAATACACCTCGCAGAACGTGATCGGCGAAATCCGCGGCAGCGGCAAGCCCGACGAGGTCGTGCTGATCGGCGGCCATCTCGATTCCTGGGACCACGGCACCGGCGCCATCGACGACGGCGCGGGGATCGGCCTGAGCATGGCCGCCGCCGTGCTGGTCAAGCCGCTCAAGCCCAAGCGCACGATCCGCGTGGTCGCGTTCTCCAACGAAGAACAAGGCCTGTACGGCGGCCGCGCCTATGCCGAGAAATACTTCAAGGACGTGAGCAAGCACCACATCGCGGCGGAAAGCGATTTCGGCGCCGGCCGCATCTACGCCTTCAGCAGCAGCGCGCCCGATTACGCCAAGCCCGCGGTCGAGCAGATCGCCAAGGCGCTGGCGCCGCTGGGCATCGAATACGCGCCCGGCACGGGCGGCCCGGAATCCGACATCGGCGCGCTGGCCGCGCGCGGCATGGCCTGGGGCTACCTAGGACACGACGGCACCGACTATTTCGACCTGCACCACAACGCCGACGACACGCTCGACAAGATCGACCCGAAGGCGCTGGCGCAGAACGTGGCCGCGTACGCCGTGTTCACCTATCTGACGGCGCAGTCGGACGGCGATTTCGGCAGTGCGCCCAAGGCTGCAGAGCCGCGCGAAAGATAAGGCTTCGTAGCGCGACGCGACGTCAACGCCGCGCGCGCAACACCCACTGCCCTTGCGGCAGGCCGCGTGCCGGGTCGTGCACGCGGCACGCGTCCGCGTCCGAAAATCCTGCCGCACGCAGCCTTTCGATCAGGCCCCACCCGAAATGGTGGAAACACAGCACGCCGCCGCTGAGCGGATCGCCGTGGAATTCGGGCTCGCCGACGTGGTCGATGCCGCCGTCGTCGCGCAGGCGCGCGATCACGCGGCTGTCGCGATGGCGCTCGTGGAAGGGCACCGTCAGCACGAGTATCGCGCCGGGGCGCAGGACGCGCGCGAACTCGCGCAACGCTTTGTCGTAATCCGGTACGTGCTCCAGCACATCCAGGCTGACGACGGCATCCAGGGACGCATCCGCGAAGCTCAGCGCGGTGATGTCCTGCCGATGGACCCATCCCGGCGCGCCCTGCCTGAGCAGCCACAGCGACAGGCGCAGGCGCTTTTCCAGCCCGGATACGAACTCGCTGCCGCGCGAACGGGGAAACCGGCCTCGGAGCGCGATGAAGAACGGGCTGGCCTGTTCGGTCGCATAGACGCGCGCCGACCGGGCCTCGGCCACGGCCGCACGCAGCGCCATGCCAGCCGCGCGCTGGCGCGAATTGCAGGCGCAGTGCAGGCAATGCAGCCGTTCGCGCAGATCGGCGCCGGCCGCAGCGTTCCGAAAGCCGAGACGGGAACCGCACAAGCCGCATTCGCCGGCGACGACCTCCGCGACATCGGGCAGGGTCGCGGCTTCGCCACTGACGATCCGTTCGGCGTCTTGCTGCCACGCGTCCAGCGTGCGCCATGCCGGCCACGCGTCTGCGTTCATCCGCCTTGCGCCCACTGCGCCAGCAATACGGCCGTGGCCGAAGCCACGTTCAGGCTTTCGACTGCGCCGCTGCCCGGAATCGACAAGCGTAGGTCGCACGCCGCGGCCAGTTCGCGATCCATGCCCTCGCCTTCTGCGCCCAGCACGTACACCAGGCGTTCCGGCAGCTCCGCCGCGAAAAGGTCGCCGCCACCGCCCACTACCGTTGCGGCGAGCGCGAAACCGGCGTCGCGCAATTGAGCGATGCCAGTTGCCGCTTCGGGCAGACGCACGAACGGCACCGCTTCGGCGCCGCCTTCGGCGACGCGCGCCGCAGCGCCGGACAACGCCAGCGTCGAATGCGCCGGCAACAGGATCGCCGCCGCGCCGAAATGCGCGGATGCGCGCAGGATCGCGCCCAGATTGTGCGGATTGCCCACCCCATCGAGCCACAGCGCGCACTGCCTGCCTGCCGGCAGGCCCTGCAACCATGCGGACAGCGGCAGCGGCTCTTCGCGCAACACATCGGCCACGACGCCTTCATGATGCGAACTGGCGGCGAGCTTTTGCAGGTCGCCCTCGTCGACCACCCGATAGCCGATGCGGTGCGCGACGCACCACTTCAACAAGGGTTGCAGCTGCGGAATGCGCGTCTCGGCCAGATACACCTTGCGGATCGCTTCCGGCCGCCGCGCGAACGCCGCGCGAACCGCGTTCAGGCCGTACATGCGCAACTCCGCTTTGGCCCCGGCATGCCTGGCCGGTGCGGACGCCGGTTCGCGGTCGCCGCGCTCGGGCCTGTGGCGCGCGCCGCGCTTGTCCCAAGGTGAAGGAGGCTTAGGCATCGTCGAGAACGCTCCGCACTTTGGCGAAAACGCGCAGGTCGTGCAGCCTGCCGCGCTTGAAGACCGCATTGTGCTGCAAACCTTCCTCCGAAAAGCCGCATTTGGCCAGCACCCGCGCGGAACCGGTGTTGAAGTCGAGCACGGTGGCCTGCAGCCGGTACAGCCGCAACTCGCGCATGACCCACGGCGCGAACGCCGACACGACCCGGGTCATGCGGCCCTGGCCCCAGAATTCCCGGCCCAGCCAATAGCCGAACTCAGCGGTGTGCGCATGTTCGCCCTGGCCGGGCCGCGCGCCGATCCCGCCGCAGGCCTGCCCGCCGATCTCGATCGCGAACACCGGATGGTGGAAATCGACGACGCGCCCGGACAGGAAAGCCTCGCCGTCGGCGCGGGTGTAAGGGAACGGAAAACGATCGCTGACGCCGCGCGAGACCTGTTCGTCGTCGGCATGGCGCACCAGCGCGTCCAGATCGTCCGCGCGCCAGGCGCGCAGGCGTATGCCGTCGCCGACTTCGATTTTGGCGCTGCGCCAATCCACGCCCGTCTCCTGCATCCGCTTCGATGGGTGGATTATGCGGTCAGGCATGGCCGCCGACAGGCGGGACTTCCTTTTCCAGCTTGGCCAGTTCGTGCGCCACGGCTTCGGGCGAATGGGTGAAGCGCGCCAGCAGGCTGTAGAACGCAGGGACCGCGAACAGCGACAGCAGCGTCGAGAACGCGACGCCGAACACGATCACCACGCCGATCGACGAGCGGCTGGCTGCGCCGGCGCCGGTCGACAGCATCAACGGCATCGCGCCGCAGATCATCGCCACCGATGTCATCAGGATCGGCCGCAGGCGCACCGTGGCGGATTCCACGATCGCTTCGGCCACGCTGCGGCCTTCGTCGCGCAACTGATTTGCGAATTCGACGATCAGGATGCCGTTCTTGGCCGCCAGGCCGACCAGCATGACGATGCCGATCTGGCTGTACAGGTTCAAGCTGGTGCTCCACACCGACAGGCCGATCAAGGCGCCGAGCATCGCCAGCGGCACCGTCAGCATGATCACGATCGGATGCAGGAAGCTCTCGAACTGCGCCGCGAGCACCAGGAACACCACCAGCAAGGCCATGCCGAAGGTGAAGAACACGGCGGTGCTGGATTTCTGGAATTCGCGCGATTCGCCCTTGTAGTCGATCTGCGCTTCCGGCGGCAGTTCCTGCGCGGCCAAGCCGCGCAGGTATTCGAGCGCCTCGCCGACCGTATAGCCCGGCGCCAAGCCGGCGGTGAGCGTGATCGCGCGCATCCGGTTGAAGCGGCTGAGCGTGCCGGCCTCGGCGATCTCCTCCAGCTTCACCAGGTTCGACAGCGGGATCAGCCGGTCGGTGGTAGTGGAACGCACGTACAAGCCGGTGATGTCGCTCGGGCTGCGCCGGTTCTCCAGGCTGGCCTGGGTCATCACGTAATACTCTTGGCCGTCCTTCTCGTAGGTGCCCGTGCGCAGCGAGCCGAGCATGGTCTGCAGCGTGTTGCCGATCGCCTCCACCGGTACGCCGAGATCGGCGGCGCGCGCCTTGTCGATGTTGACCCGGATCTGCGGCAGGGTTTCCTTGTAGTCGTAATCGACGTTGACGAGCCCGGGATTCTCGTCCATGCGCTGCAGCATGCGGTCGCGCCATTGCGCCAGCGTTTCGTAGGTGGGGCCGCGCAGCACGAACTGCACCGGCCGGCCGCCGCCGCGCACCAGGCCTTGCTGGACTTCGGTGGTGATGCGTACGCCCGGGATGTCCGCCAGATCCTTGCGCACCTGTTCCACCAAGTCCTGCGTGGTGATTTCGCGCTCGTCCCAGGGCTTCAAGAAAACGATGGCGCGGCCGCTGTTCATTACGCCGCCGCTGCCGCCGAAGCCGCCGGGCACACGGATGATCACGCGGTTGACCGGTTTGTCGTCGCCGGTGTAGGCCAGCAACCGCTTCTCGACCTGCGCTGCTTGCTCGACCATGTAATCGTAGCCCGCGCCTTCCGGTCCGGTCATGCTGACGGTGAAGTTGCCGCGGTCCTCAACTGGGGCGAGTTCCGACGGCACGAGCTTGAACAGCAGGCCGCTGATCGCGAACGTCGTCAGCATCGCCGCCGCCAGCAGCCACCCGCGTCCGATCACTTTGCCGAGCAGATTGCGGTACCAGCGCGTCAGGGTACCGAGCCGATCGTTGACCCAGTTGTTGAAGCCGCGCTTGTGCGTATGCGGCCGCAGCAGCACCGAGCACATCATCGGCGTCAGGGTGAGCGCGACGAAACCGGAGATGAGCACCGCACCGGCCACCGCCACGGCGAGCTCGCGGAACAGCCGGCCCTGGTTGCCTTCCATGAACGCGATCGGCAGGAACACAGCGATCAGCACGACGGTGGTGGCGATCACCGCGAACGCCACTTGGCGCGTGCCGCGCAAGCCGGCCAACAGCGGCGGCTCGCCCAGATCGACGCGGCGCTGGCAGTTCTCCAACACCACGATCGCATCGTCCACCACCAGGCCGATCGACAGCACCAGCGACAGCAAGGTCAACTGGTTGATCGAAAAATCGAACGCGTACAGCGCGATGAAGGCCGCGGTGATGCAGATCGGCACCGTCACCGCCGGGATCAGCGACGCGCGCACGCTGCCGAGGAACACGAACACCACCACCAACACCAGCGCGATCGCTTCGGCCAGCGTCTTGTAGACCTCTTCCACGGCCGCATCGACGAAGACCGTGGAATCGAATGCGAGGGCGATGCGCATGCCCTGCGGCAGGGTCGTCGCCATGCGTTCGGCCAAGGCTTTGGCGTCGTGCGCGACCTGCAGCCGGTTCGCGGTCGAAGTGGCGACGATGCCGATGCCGACCTGGGGCACGCCATTGCCGTGGTAATAGGCGCGGCGGTCCTCCGAACCGAGCTCGACCCGCGCCACCTCGCCCAGGGTGATGACGTGGCCGTCGCTGCCCTTGCCGACCACCAGGCCCGCGAAGCTTTCCGGGGTCTGGTAGCCGCGCATCACCCGCAGCGCGAATTCGCGCGCGGTCGATTCCAGGCTGCCGCCGGGCAATTCCACGTTCTCGCGCTGCAGCGCGCCGTTGATGTCGTCGACGGTCAGCCCGCGCGCGGCCATCGCCTTGTCGTCCAGCCAGACGCGCATGGCGTAGCGCTGGCCGCCGCCGATGTTGATCGAGGACACGCCGTCGATCGAGGAGAACTGGTCGGAAAGATAGCGGTCCGCGTAATCGGTCAGCTCCTCGGCGCTCATCGCCGGATCGCTGAGGTTGAAGAACATGATCGGCGCGGAATCGCTTTCCTGCTTGGACACCTGCGGCGGATCGATCTCCGTCGGCAGCCGGTTGGCGACGCGGCTGACCGCATCGCGCACGTCGTTGGCCGCGCCTTCGATATCGCGCGACAGGTTGAACTCGATATTGATGTTGGAGCGGCCGTTGCGGCTGTCCGCGGTGATCAGGTCGACGCCTTCGATGCCGCTGATCGCGTCCTCCAGCACCTGCGTGATGCGGCTTTCCACCACCGCCGCCGAAGCGCCGGTGTAGGTGGTGCTCACCGACACGACCGGCGGATCCACATCCGGCAATTCGCGCAGCGGCAGGCGGGTGAACGACACCACGCCCAGCACGATCAAGATGAGCGACATCACCGTCGCGAAGACGGGGCGCTTGATCGAAATATCGGAAAGCAGCATTGCTTAGTTCTCGTCCGCCTGCGCCGTCTCCGCACCCTCGGTCACGTCCCGGATGGTCGAACCGTCGCGGATCTTGACCGTGCCGTCGACGACGATGCGGTCCCCCGCTTTCAGGCCGGAAAGGATCTCCACCTCGCCGCGGCGGCGCGCGCCGATCTTGACCGGCACCTGCTTGACCTTGTTGCCGGTCTCGACCCGGAACACGCTGGCATTGGTGCCGGATTGCTGTAGGGCCAATTCGGGTATCGCGAGCGTTTCGCGCGACGCGCGCTCGACGCCCACCTCGAGCAGCATGCCCGGGCGCAATTTGCCGTCGGGGTTCGGGATTTCGGCGCGCACCATCACTGCGCGGGTCGCCGGATCGACCCGCGAATCGATCGTGGTGATCGCGCCCTCGAAGCGCTCGCCGGGCCATGCGTCGCTGCGTGCATTGATGCGCTGGCCCGCAGCCAACTGCGACAGGGAAGATTCGGGGAAGGTGAAATCGAGTTTGATCAGCGACACGTCGTCCAAGGTCGTGATCGGCGTGCCGGGCGTCACCAGCGTGCCGGCGCTGACCAGGCGCAGGCCCAGCACGCCGTCGAAAGGCGCGCGGATCACGCGGTCGGCGACGGTGGCGCGTTGCACGGCGACGCGAGCCCGCGCGGCTTCGAGCGCGGTGCGCTGGGTTTCCAGTTCCGAGCGCGCGATCAGTTGCTGGTCGGCGAGGCGGCTGTTGCGTTCGTACAATTGTTCGGCGTCGCGCAGCGAGGCCTGGGCTTCGGCGACGCCAGCGCTCTGCTCGCGCTGGGTCAGCGTGACCAGGCCCTGGCCGCGCTTGACGAATTGGCCGCTGTCGAAATCGACGCTGGCCACGGTCTGGGTGACGCTGGCGGTGATGTCGACCGATTCGCGCGCCTTGGCCGTGCCCAGCGCGGTCAGCTCGTCGCTCCAGCGCACCGGCTGCAGGCGTGCGGTGGTCACCGTCGGGGTCTCCTGCTGGCGTCCGCCGGCGTCGTCCTTGCCGCAGGCGGCCATGACCAGGCATAGCAGCAGCGTCGGAACGGCGATAAACGGTCGGGGAGTCGGCATCGGTGCTCGGATTCGGTCAAATCCGGTCGATTCTAGCCGGTGGCCGTGACACCCACGTATGCCATCGGGCATGGCGCTGGAACGCCCCGTTTCCGTCAACCTCTGGCGCTCGCGTGCGTTACGCGGCAGTCTGGCCTTGCGCGCCCTACCGGCCGCGGCCTCTCCTCCGCCGATCCTGCGTATTGATTCCTGTCGGCCCGAGCGTTTCCGCACACGCAACCGCCCCGATCCCCCACTCAGGAGCGACACCATGATCCACGACAGCATTCTCGACACCATCGGCCGCACTCCGGTCGTGCGCCTGCGGCGCATCGCGCCCGCCAATGTCGAACTTTACGCCAAGGTCGAATCGTTCAATCCAGGCGGTTCGGTCAAGGACCGCCTGGCCATCGCCATCATCCTCGACGCCGAAATCAAAGGCCTGCTGAAATCCGGCGACACCGTGATCGAAGCCACGTCGGGCAACACGGGCGTCGCG
This sequence comes from Luteimonas galliterrae, assembly GCF_023374055.1. Taxonomy (NCBI): domain Bacteria; kingdom Pseudomonadati; phylum Pseudomonadota; class Gammaproteobacteria; order Lysobacterales; family Lysobacteraceae; genus Luteimonas; species Luteimonas galliterrae. The sequence goes on from NZ_JAMBEP010000002.1 coordinate 342,889, forward strand.
CTGGCGATGGTTTGCGCGGCGCGCGGCTACAAATTCGTAGCGACGATGTCGGAAACCTTCTCGATCGAACGCCGCAAGCTGATGCGCGCTTACGGCGCGAAAGTGATCCTCACGCCCGCGGCCGAACGCGGCAGCGGCATGGTGCGCAGAGCCGAAGAGTTGGCGAAGAAGCACGGCTGGTTCCTCGCGCGCCAATTCGAGAATCCGGCCAACCCCGCCTATCACCGGCAGACCACCGCCGCGGAAATCCTGCGCGATTTCGCCGGCCGCCGGCTCGACCATTTCGTCACGGGCTGGGGCACCGGCGGCACGCTGACCGGCGTCGGCGAAGTGCTCAAGGTCGCGCGGCCGGAAGTGAAGGTCACCGCTTGCGAACCGGCCGGCGCTTCGCTGCTCGCCGGCAAGGAATGGCAGCCGCACAAGATCCAAGGCTGGACGCCGGATTTCGTTCCCGCGGTGTTGAACCGCGATGCAGCCGCGCAGATCCTGCCGATCGACGACGTGCTGGCCCGCGATACCGCGCGCCGCTTGGCGCAAGAAGAAGGCGTATTCGTCGGCATCTCGGCCGGCGCCACTGTGGCCGCCGCGCTGGAAGTGGCCAAGTCGGCGAAGGACGGCGAGGCGATCCTGGCGATGCTGCCCGATACCGGCGAGCGTTATCTGTCGACCTTCCTGTTCGAAGGCGTCAATGAGGGCTCCGACGACGAGTGGTTGGCTTCGCTGTAGGGTGGACCTTGGCCCACCGTCGCCATGCCTCGCTGGCGACGAACAGCCCTTGAGACTCAAACACACCCCGGCTTGCAGCTCAGTCGCCACCCGCGCTGTAACCAACAATCGACGGGTACGTCCGGCTTTACCGTCCGTTGAAGGATCAGGCCCTCAATCTGGCCTTTTTTTTGGGTTTTTCCGTCTTTTCAGTTCACTGCCACTTGCGGCAGCACTTCGATGGAGCCCGATCAGATGAACCGTTTAACCCGATCCTCTTCGGCCGCGCGCCCAACGGCGCTGGCCTTAGCCCTGCTGGCCCTATGCGCCGCCGCACCGGTCTTCGCAGGCAACCCCAACACCTGCAACCTCAACAACGGCGTGGACAACGATGCCGAAGTGGATGGCGGCAGCACGGCAACGGGCACCGACGCCACGTCCTGCGGATCGTCAAATATCGCTAGCGGCGATAGAAGCACTGCGTTCGGCTTCAGTAATGAAGCCACCGGGACGCAAAGCAATGCCATTGGCGAAGATAATTCGGCTACCAGCCTCAACAGCAGTGCAATTGGCGTGCAGAACCAAGCTATAAGTGAGGGCAGCAGCGCGTTCGGAAACAACAACCGTGCTGATTTCTCTTTTGCCAGCGCATTCGGTTTTCAGAATCGGGCGCATGGCGATCACAGCAACGCTTTTGGTAACAATAATCTTGCCGATGGCGCTTTCAGCAGCGCCATCGGCACCGAAAATTTCGCTTTCGGCCAGGCTAGCAGCGCATTCGGTTCTAACACCAGCGCCACTGGCGATGGCGCTGTAACTCTAGGCAGCGGATTCGACGTCAATGGCAACGGCTTCTTCGATACGGAGATTGACTTCAACAACGATGGATTTACTGACACCGGTAGCGAAGTAACCTGGGCCGGCGGCGACCATGCTGTTGCGATCGGTTCGGCCAGTCACGCAATAGGCGACCGCTCCGTAGCAATGGGTACCTTGACCCAAGCCATGGGTTCATCCAGCGTGGCGATAGGATCCTCTGCCACCGCTCAAGGCAGCAACAGCATCGCCGCAGGCAGTTGGTTCGACCGGGATGGCGACGGCATACAAGGTGCCGACGAAACAAGCTTGGCTGCGAGCGATCACGCCGCCGCCTTCGGCCCCGGTGCGCACGCACTGGAGTTGCGAACCGTGGCCGTCGGCGCTGGCAGCCAAGCGCTAGCTGTGGACAGCGTGGCTTTAGGCAGCGGCGCCGTCGCCGATCGCGCCAACACCATTTCGGTGGGCTCCTTCGGCAACGAACGCCAGATCGTCAACGTCGCCGACGGCACGCAAGGCACCGATGCGGTCAACCTCAATCAGCTCAATGCCACCTTGACGACGGCCAAGGCCTACACCGATACCGCCGTGGCTACCGGCGGCACCGCTGCCAACGCCTACACCGACGATCAGATCGCCAACGTCAAAGGCGAGATGCAAGCTGGCGATGCGCAAACGCTGTCGGCCGCCAACGCTTACACCGACCAGAAGTTCTCGCAGGTCGATTTCTCCGGCATCAACGATCGCTTCGACCGCATCGACCAACGCTTCGGCCAGATGGGTGAGCGCATCGACCGCGGCAATGCGCTGGGCGCAGCCATGGCGCAGATGAGCGCGATCGCTGCCGGCGGCAACGGCCCGCGCGGACGCGTGGCGGTCGGCGCCGGTTTCCACGGCGGTCGGCAGGCGCTGTCCGTCGGTTACGGCGTCCGCGTGGGCAGCCGCGGCGTGTTCACGCTCGGCGGCGCGTTCAGCGGGTCGGAGCGTTCGGCCGGCATCGGGTTCGGGGCGGATCTGTAATTCGCCCGCAACGACGGCGGTGACGTGGGGGATCGTGTAGGTTCGATCGGCGTCCGTCGCCGATGCGGCATGGCGATGGTGGGCCAAGGCCCACCCTACAAGAACAATCGCGCGATCTGCAGCGCTTTCTTGTACGGCTCCGGATCGTCGCGGTTGGTCAGCACGACCACGGTCAGCTTGCGCTGCGGATAGCGCACGATCACATTGCGGAAGCCGATCGTTTCGCCCGAATGCCACAGGGTTTCGCCGGTGACGCGCCAGCCGTAGCCGTACTCGACCGCCGGATCGTCGGTCTTGGTCCACGGCGTGGCGGCGAGCTTGCGCGATGGCGCGTCGAGCAGACGATCGTCGTATTGCGCGGCATCCCATTTGGTCAGGTCGTCGATCGACGAGTAGATGCCGCCGTCGCCGAGCACCGCGCTGGTGGAGCTTTGGTCGGCGCGCTGCCAGCGGCCGTCGATCAGGCTGTAGCCATAGGCGCGATCGGCCACTTCAGAGACGCCCTTTTCGTACGCGACGGTGCGCTTCATGCCCAGCGGTTCGAAAACGCGGTCGTGCAGGAACGCTGCATAGCGTTTCCCGGACGCTTTCTCGACGATCAGCGCCAACAGCGCGTAACCGCCGTTGCTGTAGCGGTAGCCGCTGCCGGGCGCGAAGTAAGTGCGGCCTTGCGTTTCGAGCAGCCGCAGCACGTCGGCATCGTGCACCTGTTCGTTTTCGGTGGCGTCCTGCGCCATCACCTCTTCGTAATCGATCAAGCCGGACGTGTGGGTCAACAGGTGCTTCAGCGTGATCGCATCGGCGCTGGCCGGCAGCGAAGGCAGCCATTTTCGCACCGGGTCGTCCAGGCCGAGCTTGCCGTCCTGCGCCAGCAGCAGGATCGATGCGGCGGTGAACTGCTTGCTCACCGAAGCAAGCCGGTAATTGGTGCGCGGCGATGCGGCGATCCGCTTTTCCAGATCGGCATAGCCGTAGCTGCGGCTGACCACGGACTTGCCGTTCTCGATCACCAGGACCGAAGCGCCGGGCACGTCGCCCTGGTAGTCGCGCATCAGCGCATCGACGGATTCGCCCATGTCTTTTCCTTGCCCTCCGGCGACGGTGCCCGCCAGGACGGCCCCCAATACGAATGTGTGGATGATGGTCGGCATGCTCCGGATTCTACGTCGGCCCCGGCGCCCGGGTCAGCCGCCGCTCGCCATCCACATCCAGACCGCAGCGGCGAGCAGGATCGCCACCACCCAGATCCAACTGCTGCGCCCGCTGTCGCCCTGCACCACGGTCGGCACGCGCCGCGCGCCATGTTGCGCCTTGCTGGGGGCCGGATGCTTGCCGACGATGGCATCGACCGCATCCTTGGCTTCCTTCAAACCCAATTGCGGATTGGCTTCGCGCAGGCGTTTGATCGCGTCGATCAGCTCGCCTCGCGCCAGCGCTTCGGACACCTGCTGCGGGAACGCGAGATTCGCCGCCGCGGCCTTTTCGCGCAGTGCGCTGACCCTGCTGGCAACGACCCGATCCGGCTGTTTGGCATAAGCCTCGACGAGATCCTTGGCTTCCTTCAAGCCCAGACCCGTGGCTTCGCGGACGATCTTGATCGCCTGGATCAGTTCCCCGCGCGCGAGCGCAGCGGCGGCTTCGGGCGGCAGGCGGATCGCGTTGGACATGGCGGCGACTCCCGGGGTTGCTCTCAGCATATCGCTTTCTGCCGATCTGCTTTTGCAGGAGCGGCCTCAGCCGCGAACTCTCACTTCTTTTGCCTGTCATCCCGAGCGTAGCGAGGGATCTGTTGTGTCGTGGAGCAGATCCCTCGCTACGCTCGGGATGACAGGCAAAAGAGCAAAGCTCGCGGCTGAAGCCGCTCCTGCAAAGAAGCCGTCCTACATGGAAGCCGCTCCACAAGAAGAGCAACGGCAGCGGGGCAAGCCCCGCTCTACAAAAAGAAAACGCCGGCGGAGGCCGGCGTTTTCGCTGGGATTTTTCGGACCGCGAATCAGGCGGCCTTGCTCCACTTGCCCAACGCCGCCAGCCCGTTGTCCCTGGCACGGGCGAACACGGTTTCCTGCGCCTTGCCGACGTTGTTGGCCAGGTCCTGCGACCATAGCTTGAGCGCGGCCGACTGCATGGCGCGGCCGTAGGAGAACGACAGCGGCCACGGATTCGGGCCCATGCGGTTCATCGCATCCAGGTGCGCGGTGGCTTCCTCGTCGCTCTGGCCGCCCGACAGGAACACGATGCCCGGCAGGATCGCCGGCACGGTGGATTTCAGGCACATCAGGGTGGATTCGGCGACTTCCTCGACCGATGCCTCCTCGCCGCTGTCCTTGCCCGGAATCACCATCGACGCCTTCAGGATCGTGCCTTCCAGCATCACGCTCTGCTGGTACAGCGCGTCGAACAGCGAACGCAGCACCACTTCGGTGACTTCGTAGCAGGTCTCGATGTCGTGGCTGCCGTCCATGATCACTTCCGGCTCCACCATCGGCACCAGGCCGCATTCCTGGCACAGCGCGGCGTAACGCGCCAACGCGTGCGAATTGGCTTCGATGCAGGTGCCGGACGGGATGTCGTCGCCGATATTGATCACCGCCCGCCACTTGGCGAAACGCGCGCCGAGCTTGTAGTACTCCTGCAGGCGCTCGCGCAGGCCGTCCAGGCCTTCGGTCACCACTTCGCCCGGGAAGCCGGCCAGCGGCTGCGGGCCCTTGTCGACCTTGATGCCCGGGATGATGCCGTTGTCCATCATCACCTTGGTGAAAGGCACGCCGGCCTTGGTGGACTGGCGGATGGTCTCGTCGTACAGGATCGCGCCGCTGATGTAATCGCCCAGCTTGGGGGTGGTCAGCAGCAGCTCGCGGTAAGCGCGCCGGTTCTCTTCGGTGTTGTCGATGCCCACGCCGGCGAAGCGCTTGGCGATGGTGTTGTTGGACTCATCGATGGCGATGATGCCCTTGCCCGCGGCGACCATGGCCTGGGCGGTTTCGGCAAGCTGTTCGATGCTCATGTCTGGGCCTAGGACTGTAAACCTCCATTATAACCGGCTGCCAGACGTCGCCAGCGCGTCGGCGGGACCGGAAGCTGTTGCCATGCAGTCAGCGGCCGGCCGGCCGCCGGGAAACAGCCGGATTGGCCGTCATCGCCCTGGTTTGGCTGCGCTGGAAAGCTTCCAGAGCCTGCTTCTCCATCGTGCCGGTCTGGAAAGCCCTCGCCTTCTGCTTCTGTACGAGCGAAGCCAAGTCCGAGATCGAACAATGGCTGCGCAGCCCGGCCACATCGGTGGCCTCTTTGCCCATGAAGTGGAGCGTGGCGACCGTATAGGTGGTTTGCGGTGTGGTTATCTCCGGGCGAGGTTTGAATTTCCATTGCGACAGGGCAGCGGCGCTGGTTTGCGAAAAAGCTTCCCAGAACCCGTCCGCGGGCTCCTTTTCGCCGGTTGAGCTGTTCCAAGCCTTGAGCAGCCCGAAATCGGAAGTGCTGCCGTCGGGCTTGATCGCGTAGCCCATCGCAATGCACACATTATCTCCGCGATCGGCGAACGCGGCCGGGTACCCGGGCGCCGCAAGCTTGGCGCCGTCGGCCAGCATCCACTGATCGCGGATACCGCCTTCGTTCACCATACGCACGCGCTCGGCCGAGATGCCGGCAGTCGCCACCAAGCCCATGCTGAGCCCGAGCGCCAGTTTTGCTTCCAGTCGACGATCCATAGCTGCTCTCCCTTTAGAAGTGCCGTTAAACGCCTACTCGAATGTGCTGTCAAGTACCTGGCCCCGTTCGGCCCTATTCAGCCCCCGAGCAACGCGACTAGTGGGGCCGCGTCTTGAAATCTTCGGGCTCGAGCTGCATCCGGTCGAACAAATCGGTGTCGAGCAGACGTCGCTTGCTCGAATCTGCGCGGATGGCGATCAGGTGCTGCGCCAGATTGGGGATGGCGCAGCGCTGCCGCAACTGTGGCGAAGCCGTCGTTTCCGGCTTGCCGAATAGCATTGTCGCGACGGTGTATACCGGCACCGGGCGACCGGTCTCCGGCCGCGGCTGGAACCGCCAATGCTGCAACGCATCGGCCGCAGATTGGGCGAAAGCGGCCCAAAAACCGGGCGATGGTTCGCGCTGGCCGCTCGCGCTGTTCCAGGCTTTCAGCAGTGCGTAGTGGGAAGTGCTGCCGTCCGCATTCAGCAGGTAACCGACGCCGACGCAGACTTCCAGAGCGCGATCTGAAAACTGCGGTGGATAAACCGGGGCGGGAAGGCGGGTGCCCGGGGGCAACGCCCAAGCAGTCTTGATGCCGCCTTCGTTGACGACCCGGACCGGCTCTGCGGCGAAGGCCGGGGCCGTCACGGACAGCAGCAAGAAAATCGAGAATCGGCAGAAGCAGGCCATTGCTGGCGCACCGGCAACCCTATCCCAAGAGGGAAATAGCACTGACGGCTAAGGCCGTCAATCGTCCTCTTCCCCGCGCCAATCGGCACCGGCGCCGCAATCGCCCATGATTCATGGTGATCGCACGTCGGCTCGTCAAATCTCGCCCAGGCCTTGCGCCACGCCCTCCGCGCCCACTTCCAGCAGGCGCAGCGTGTTGGTCGCGCCGTGGTGCTCCATGTGGTCGCCGCTGGTGAAGATCACGCGGTCGCCCTCCGCCAGCAGGCCGGCCTGGAACAAGGCCTTCAATGCCGCGCGCGCGGCCTCGCGTGTGGCCATGCCGCGGCTGTCGAAATCGATCGGGAACACGTCGCGCATCAGCGCCATCCGCCGCCGCGCGCCGCCGTGGCGCGACAGGCCGTAGATCGGCACGCTGGAGCGGAATCGCGACAGGAAGCGCGCGGTGCCGCCCGATTCGGTCATCGCCACGATCGCGCGCACCCCGATGTGCTCGGACAGGAACATGGTGGCCATCGCGATCGCCTGGTCGGCGCGCTGCAGATCGCGCTGCGCCTTCTCGAAATCGGTGTTGGCTTCGAATTGCTTTTCCGCGCCGATGCAGATGCGCGCCATCGCTTCCACCGCGCGCAGCGGAAAATTGCCGGCCGCGCTTTCCTGCGACAGCATCACCGCATCGGTGCCGTCGATCACGGCGTTGGCCACGTCCAGCACTTCGGCGCGGGTGGGGATCGGGCTGTCGACCATCGACTGCAGCATCTGCGTGGCGGTGATCACCACTTTGTTGCGCGCCAGCGATTCGCGGATGATCTTCTTCTGCAGGCCGGGCAGCTCGGCGTCGCCGATCTCCACGCCCAGGTCGCCGCGCGCCACCATCACCACGTCGCTGGCGTCGATGATCTCTTCCAGGTTCTCGATCGCCTCGGCGCGCTCGATCTTGGAGACCAGCGCGGCGTCGCTGCCGGCGGCGCGGGCGATGCTGCGCGCCTCTTCCATGTCGGCGGCGTTGCGGCAGAACGAAACGGCGATGAAGTCCACCCCGATCTGCGCGGCCACGCCGATCAGCTCGCGGTCGCGTTCGGTCAGCGCGCCCAGCGACAGGCCGCCGCCGAGCCGGTTCAGCCCCTTGCGGTCGGACAGCACGCTGTCGTTGAGCACGCGGGTGACGATGCGCTCGCCTTCCACCTTGTCCACCTGCAACTGCACCACGCCGTCGTCGAGCAGCAGCACGTCGCCGGCGGCCACGTCGTTGGGCAGGCCGAGATAGCTGACGCCGACCTGGGCGACGTCGCCCGGCGGCGCGTCTTCGCGCGCGAGCAGGTCGAAACGGTCGCCGGCGCGCAGGCGCACGCGGCCTTCGGCGAAACGTTCTATGCGTATCTTCGGCCCGGGCAGATCGGCGAGGATGCCGACCTCGGCGCCGACCCGCTGCGCCGCCTCGCGCACGGCCTGCGCGCGCGCGACCTGCGCCGACGGATCGCCGTGCGAGAAGTTCAGCCGCACCACGTCCACGCCGGCGCGCAGCAGGGCGTCGAGCACGCCGGGCGCGTCGGTGGCCGGGCCCAGGGTGGCGAGAATGCGGGTGCGGCGGCGGTGCTCGGACATGCGGTTGGGGCTTCGCGCGATGGAATCGCAGCTATCCTAGCCCAGACCTGCGACCGGAAAAGCTACATGTCCTTCGATCTGCCTGCGGCCCTGGCCGCATTGCCCGGTTTCCCGCAGTTGCGCGGCTCGCGCACCCGCCTGCGCGGCCCGCGCCAGGACGATGCCGACGCGGTCTTCGCGCTGTTCTCCGATCCTGAGGTGATGCGCTACTGGAGCCGGCCGCCGATGACCGAGCGCACCGAAGCCGAAGCCGCGATCGGCGAGATGCAGGAGGCTTTCGCCGAGCGCGACAAGATCAATTGGGTGATCGCCGACAAGAGCGACGCGGTGATCGGCACCTGCACCCTGTTCCGCTTCGATGCACGCCATCGCCGCGCCGAACTGGGCTATGCGCTGCGCTCGGACCGCTGGGGCCAGGGCCTGGCGCACGAAGCGGTGAGCGCGGCGTTGGACTGGGCGTTCCGCAGTTTGGCCCTGCATCGCATCGAGGCGGATATCGATCCTCGCAACGACGGCTCGCGACGGATCCTCGAGCGGCTCGGCTTCATCAGTGAAGGGCTGCTGCGCGAACGCTATTTCGTCGGCGAAAAAGTCAGCGACACGGAGATTTTCGGCTTACTCGCCTCGGATTGGCGCAACGGCGATCGGTGAGCCGTAGCCCGGGTGGAGCGCAGCGATACCCGGGGCTTTCACGCCATGCGCAATATCGCGTCCCGGTATCGCCTGCGGCTCCACCCGGGCTACGAAAAAGCCCCGATTCGTTCGGGGCTTTGATTTCGTTTCGGTTTCGAATGGATCGGATCAGCTATCCGGCCTGCAGCCCTGGGTGAACCACTTGTTGTCCGTTTCGATGCCCCAGCGGCCATCGGCCGCGCCGCAGCCCGCGGTCCAAGCGCCGACCAGCGCGCCTTCGTCGCTGTAGTAATGCCACGTGCCTTGCCAGTTCGCGGCGGCGCTGAACGACAAGCCGGCCGCTATCGCGAACATCGCTGCAGCCACGGCAATCCTGGTACGACTCATGTTCTTCTCCTTGGATGGACACGGATTCCTTCCGCACCGACACCATAGGCCGCACGCCCGCATCGTGGAATCAAATATCCGTTAACGAGCATGTCGCACGTCGCAAAAAACGAAGCCCCGATCATGTCGGGGCTTCGCGTCGTCCATCGGCGCCGGATCAGATCGGCGAAGCGCAGCCCTGCGTGAAGCTGTAATCCGTCGTCACCGTGCCCCAGGTACCGTCGTCGGCGCCGCAGCCGACGGTGCGATGGCCGACATAGCCGCCATCCTCGCCGTAGTAGACGAAAGTGCCCTGCAGGCAGCCGCCCGCATAGCTGATGCTCGAAGCGGCCGCCAGCAGCAGACCGGTCAGGATCAGTTTCGCATGTCGCATACAGCCTCCTTTTTCCTGCGCGCGCGGCCGGGCGCCGCGCTGTGACGTAGGTTCGCGAATGTCGGAAGACGTCAATCCGGGCAGTTCAGGCGTTCGATCGTGTAGGTATCGGTGCGCTGCCCGCTGTAGTGGACGCTGCCGTCGCAGGCCCCGATCTGCCAGCCGACCGCATTACCCGCATCGTCGTAGAACGTCATGATGTAGGGCCAGCGTCCGGCCATGGCCATGCCGACCATGCCGATCAATACCAAAGCGCAGAGAACGATCCTGATCCGCCGCATGAGCCCGCTCCTTGAGTGATGGCGTCCGGAGCATAGCGCCGCGAGCGCACGCGAACTTTGAACTGCGTGCACAAACGACAAAGGTGAATGCGCGGCTTGCGGCGCCGCGCGTTACGGCTGCGTTATTTCAGGCTCAACGGGCGCGCGCTTCGAGCGCCGCCACCGCCGGCAGCGTCTTGCCTTCCAGGAATTCGAGGAAGGCGCCGCCGCCGGTGGAGATGTAGGAGATTTCGTCGGCGATACCATATTTGTCCACCGCGGCCAACGTGTCGCCGCCGCCGGCGATCGAATAGGCCTCCGATGCGGCGATCGCGCGGGCCAACGTCTGCGTACCCTTGCCGAAAGCGTCGAACTCGAACACGCCGACCGGGCCGTTCCACACCACGGTGCCCGCCTTCGCGATCAATTCGGCGTAGCGCCGCGCGGTGTCCGGGCCGATGTCCAGGATCATGTCGCCGTCCTGCACGGCGTCGACCGCGCGAACGCTGGCCGGCGCGGCCGCGCTGAATTCCGGCGCCACCACCACGTCGGTCGGGATCGGGATGTCGGCGCCGCGCGCTTTGGCGTCGGCGATGATCTGCTTGGCGGTGCCGATCAGGTCCGCTTCGTACAGCGATTTGCCCACGCCGTAGCCCATCGCAGCGATGAAAGTGTTGGCGATGCCGCCGCCGACGATCAGCTGGTCGACCTTGCCGACCAGCGACGACAGCAGTTCCAGCTTGGTCGACACTTTGGAACCGGCGACGATCGCCAGCAGCGGCCGCGCCGGCTTGTCGAGCGCGGTGGCGAGCGCGTCGAGTTCTGCCATCAGCAACGGCCCGCCCGCCGCCTGCTTGGCGTGCTTGATGACGCCGTGCGTGGACGCTTGCGCGCGATGCGCGGTGCCGAACGCGTCCATCACGAACACGTCGCACAGTGACGCATATCGCTTGGACAGGTTTTCGTCGTCCTTGCCCTCGCCCACGTTCATGCGGCAATTCTCGAGCAGCACGAGCTGGCCGGGCGCGACGTCGACGCCATCCAGGTACTCGCGCACCAGCGGCACTTCGCGTCCGAGCAGCTCGGACAGGCGCGCCGCCACCGGCGCCAGCGAATCGGCTTCGCTCCACACCCCTTCTTTGGGCCGGCCCAGATGCGACATCACCATCACCGCGGCGCTGGCGTCAAGCGCGCGACGCAAGGTCGACAGCGAGGCGGCGATGCGCTGGTCCGATGTCACCCGCCCGTCCTCGATCGGCACGTTCAGATCCTGGCGGATCAGCACGCGCTTGCCGCGCAGGTCGAGGTCGGTCATGCGGAGGATGGACATAATGGTTTCCAGGGCGAAGTCAGGAGCGTATTGTCCGTGGCGCCAGCCGGGCAAGGCAAACCGGGCGGCCTTCCAAGGGGATTCGGGAATGGAATCAAGCACGTTCGCCGCCATGCCTGGCCTGCGCGCGGGCCGCTGGTGGGGCGCTCTGCCCGATGCGGTCACCGGCGCGGCCTGCCTGGTGGTCTGGTTCGCGCCGTTCGCGTTCGGGCAGGGCGCGGTCAAGACGGTCGTGCTGATGATGCTGATGGAATTCCTGCTGGTGCACGGCACCGGCTTTTTCACCGTGATCGCTTTCGCAGACGACATGTCGCGCGGCAAGCGCGTGCTGGCGATGCTCGGCCTGTTGTTTTTCTACGCGATGTTCGTCGCCGTGTTCGCGTGGTCGTTCAAGGCGTGGTGGCCGGTGTGGGTGTTCGTCTGGCTGGTCGCGGCCAAAGGATTCTGGATCTTCAGCGCACCGCGCGATCGCGCGCAGGAGGTCCAACGCCAGATGACTACCTGGGCGTTCTCGGTGGTGGCGTATCTCGCGGCGGTGTTCGGCGGCGTCGTGCTGTCCTTGCCTCGGCTGGGCCTCACCGAAGAAGTGGTCGCGACGCTGGGATTGCCCGGCGGCGGCGAATGGATCGAACGCCCGCACACCGCCGTGGCCGGCATGGCTTTTTATTTCTTCGCGATCGCCGCGTTCAAATTCTGGCGCGGCGGCAAGGCCTGATGTCCTGCTTTTTTGTAGGAGCGGCTTTTTTGTAGGAGCGGCTTTTTTGTAGGAGCGGCTTTTTTGTAGGAGCGGCTTTTTTGTAGGAGCGGCTTTAGCCGCGAGCTTTTCTCCCACCGTGGCGCTGTCCAGCCAACGGGAGGAAAGCTCGCGGCTAAAGCCGCTCCTACGAAAAGCCACCTCTGAATAGCCGCTTCGGGTGGCCTCTTTTTTGCCGGTTTCCGTCTTGGGCTAGCGCCTTCGACAAAAAGAAAACCGGCAAAGGAGCGCCACGGTGAACAAGCACAAGCTGTATTTCGTGACTGCGGTCACGCTGCTCTCGCTGATCGCGGGGCTCTACCTTTCCGGCTATCTGACGCTGTGGCTGCTGAAGGTCGATACCGGCCTGCTGCGGTGGGACACCTACCTCATCTATTTCCGCGCGCTCGACCTGCCCGAAGTCGCGCCCTTCGCCGCGAAGATCAAATGGGGCGGCTATCTCGGCTTCGGCCTGCCGGCGGCCGCCTGGTTGGCGCTGGGCGTGCTGACCCTGAGGCCGCGGGAAAAATCGCTGCACGGCGAAGCCCGCTTCGCCGGCCGCGGCGATCTGGCCAAACGCGGGCTGCTCAAGCCTTCGCCCGACGGCATCGTGGTCGGCAAGGTCGGCAACACCTTGATCCGCCTGCCCGGCCAGCAATTCGCGATCCTGGCCGCGCCGACGCGGTCGGGCAAGGGCGTGGGCATCGTCGTGCCGAACCTGCTCGAGTACCAGGACTCGGTGGTGGTGCTGGACATCAAGCAGGAGAACTTCGACCTGACCTCGGGCTGGCGCGAAAGCCAGGGTCAGAAAATCTATTTATTCAATCCCTACGCCGAGGATCGCCGCACGCATCGCTGGAACCCGATGAGCTACGTGTCGGGCGACCCGGCGTTCCGCATCTCCAGCCTGCAGGCGATCGCCGCGATCCTGTATCCCGACGGATCCAGTCAGGACAAGTTCTGGGTGAGCCAGGCGCGAAATGCGTTCCTCGCGTTCGCGTTGTACCTGTACGAAAACTACGATGAACAACGAAAGCGGGGCTATCTGCCCGAAGTCCTGGCCTTCCCTACCCTTGGGCAGGTATTCCGGTTGACGGCCGGCAAGGGCGAAGACCTCAAGACTTATCTCACTCAGCTATCCGATCGGCCTTTCTTGAGCAAAGAAGCGAAGGCCGCTTTCGCTGGCCTGCTCTCGCAGGAAAAAGAAACCTTCGCCTCGATCATGGGCACGGTGCGCGAGCCGCTGAATCCATGGCTCAACCCGGTGTTGGACGCGGCCACCAGCCACAACGATTTCTGGCTGACCGATGTGCGCAAGCAGAAGATGACGATCTACGTCGGCATCCAGCCGCACAAGCTGGCCGAATGCCGGACGCTGATCAACCTGTTCTTCAGTCAGTTGATCAACGTCAACGTGCAGACGCTGCCGCAGAACGACAAGCGGCTCAAGCACCAGTGCCTGTTGCTGATGGACGAGTTCACCGCCATCGGCAAGCTCGAGATCTTCGCTTCGGCCATTTCCTTCATGGCCGGCTACAACCTGCGGGCCATGCCGATCATCCAGAGCATGTCCCAGCTCGAATCCGTCTACGGCAAGGACGTCGCCCGCACTCTGGTCACCAACCACGCCCTGCAGATCGTCTTCGCCCCGCGCGAGCAGCAGGACGCGAACGAATACTCGGAAATGCTGGGCTACACCACGGTGCGCAAGAACAACATCACCCGCGGCCGCGATTTCAGCCGCAGCGAATCGCACGAGCGGCGCGCGTTGATGCTGCCGCAGGAACTGAAAGCGATGGGGCCGGACAAGGAAATCATCCTGTACGAGGGGATGGCGCAGCCTGTGTTGTGCAACAAGATTCGATACTTCTCCGACACCCATTTTAAAAACAGAATCAAGAATCCCGTGAAGATTCCGGAGCTGAAATGAGATTCATCGCACTAAACATCGCGTTCCTTGCAGGTGTAGCCGCTCACCCTCCTGCTTGCGCAAAACAGAAAGTCTTTGGATTCCCGAAGGTTATTCAAGATTCATGGCAACAGGACGCGCATCGATGCCGTGAAAGCGAGGCCCAAGATAACGAAGGAAGACTCGTCATTACGTCTAACGCTGCGCATATGAACGAAGAAACTATCAAGCCAAAAAAGATCACTGAGATCTCTAGAAACCCGCTTGCCTGAGGATACACGTGATCTCCAACATCGCGCCTCCAGAAATTCAGACGGCAGCTGACATATATGTGCTTAACGGCGACTACCTAACCATCACTGATGGAAAAACTACTCGTGAATTCGTCCGTTGCCACTAATGGACACGTCAATGGAAAAACTTGCGAACAGTTGTGGGTTTCTTGTGCTGGTAACTAATCCAATGGATTTAGGGAGGATATTGATGGATGAACCAACAAAGAATGAGGCTTCTTCTCTTCAGAAGAGTCGAATCAATTTTCTGTTTCATCCCGGCCTGTTAATAACAGCACTTACGGCAGGATTCGCCATAGCTCAAACGGTAAACGCCCAGAACGCGCCTGATCTCAGCAATACAAATCGCATGGATTGCTTTGCGATCGGCGACACCAGAAAACGAGAGGAATGTTTTTCGCATTATCGGAGCCAAGAGATTGAAGAATGCGAACGCGCAATGCCTCATGCATGCAAACCATACAAGGAGATGCATGCTCTTGATCTGGAGCTGGATCAGCTTAACGCACGCGCAATCAATTCGGTACGCAGTACCTATCACGCGCACACGTCCAACGACGCCGCTTATCTGAGCGACCTATTGGACTACCTCAATAGTTCGGACCAAGCGTGGCGAGATTATCGCGACGCTGAATGCCTGTTGGAGCCGTTTATTCAAGGAATTTCCCGGAGAGAAGCCCCGAACCTGACCGAAGCATGCCGCGCCGTCAAGACAAGAGCTCGCATAAGGGATCTAACCGAACTTTTCCAGTTGTTGAATGACACGAGAACCATCCTCGCACCACCCATATGTCCGTCCGAGGATTTCGCCGTCTTCTTGGCGGCTTTCATGGCTGACCAGAACATGCAGAGAACGTTCACCAGCTATCCATTCGTTTCTATCGAGTATCAATCACAAGACCTCGAAGCAGATCCAAAGATTCGACGTCTGAATTCATACGAAATCGAGTTCCCGCTAATCCTTAAAAAAGAGGATCTCGCCTCAAAAGGCGTGCGGCTAGATATCACAGAAAAAGAAAGCGGCGTTAAAGAGGTCTCTACCTACAGCGTAGGCGGTGGCGCTTACAGCAGGGTCTATAGGTTCGAGTGGGTCAACAAATGCTGGCATGCGACCTCATTAATTGATGCTTCCACATAACGGCAGGAGATTTTATGTCCAAAAAATACAGCATCTCGGAAAGTGTCGGGGCCGGATGGGAGCCTGTAGAAAACTACGAATCCCTCGAAAAACACCACCCGACATGGCCAGAGGACCCGGAGAGACGCAACTACAGCCAAATCGACGGCAGCAGAGAGGAGTTTGTCTATTCATCCAGTAGGGACAGGCTTGTCAGCAAGGATTTCGTTCTCTCAGTCGACGGAAATCCATCGGTCGATATCCCGTCTCCCGTATCAGGGTTCGTAAAGCGGTCTGCACGACTTGACCGGTGGGGTGCCGTTGAGATCTACGACAGTCAGGGTGACGACGCAAAAATTCTGGCTAGAGTCCTTCATATGAATCCAATCCGCGTTACCGACGGCGAAAAGATCGAGTATGGGCAATTGCTAGGGCAGCAAAGCAATAAGGCCCCCATCAAGATAGGCGTGCATACGCATATGGATTTCAACGAATGGCACCTGAACCAATTCCGTGAGTACTTGCACGACCTCGATTCCGGCGCGATAACTCCCAAGGGCTACATCAATGAGTACTTGAAATTTGACGCGTCACGTCGACAGATGGATGAGGAACCGCAAGCAGATCGTTGGTTCAGGTCCGCGAACCCTCAGCCCCGTACTGATGTTCATGACGGACGACCCGATCCGCGAGAGCGAAATCACCCGGACTATGCCCTTTACGAGGCTATCCGCAAGGCCCTCCCCGACAAATACTCCGACGACATGGCCGCACACGTGATGCTGCAAGCCAAGATCGGCGGTGTCCTGCGTGCTAACGACATCGACAAAATCATCGTCCGCGACGACCGGATCTTCGTGATGGGAACGACGCCTGGCTTCCGAACAGACGTGTACCTGTCCCAAGCGGCGCCGCCGATGCAGGAAACCGTGCAGCGTTCGGAAGACTTCGACAAGCAACAGGCCCAGCAGCACCAGCAATGGCTCGCCCAGGAACAGCAGCTGTCGCAAGAGCGCGGGATGAGGTATTCGCTATGACGGCCGCACCGAGGGACGAGAGCGGAACCGCAGGCGGCGATGCCCCCGCCGCCAGCGCCAAACCGCGCCGCAAACGGCCGCGCCCCGAAGGCCAATCCTTCTTCCACCCGCCCGAGATGTACGGCATCTACCGCGCCAAGACCACCGGCCGGCTGGATGCGGGCGGCAGCAGCTGGACGTGGCGGGTGATGATCTCGCGCGACAAGAAATGGGTCTGCAACCGATCCTTCGCGGACGTGAAATACGGCGGCGAGCAAGCGGCGCTGGCGGCCGCGATAGCCTATCGCGACGAGATGCTCCAGCTGGCGCCGCCGATGGCGAAGACCGCGCGCAATCAACAGCTGCGCCGCAACAACACCAGCGGCATGCCCGGCGTCTGCCGCAACTGCTACCGCGGCTATGCGTTCTACATGGCGCAGACCCTCCTGCCCGACGGCACGCGCCTGCGAAAAACGTTCGGCGTCGCCAAGCACGGCGAGGAGCGGGCGCGGGATCTGGCGATGGCGGAGCGCCAGCGGCAGCTGACCTTGGTGGAGCGCCAGGCATCGCTGCAGCCCGCCGTGCTTGCGGTTGGATCGGTGCGGCCTGCGGATGGGGAAAGACCGTCGATCGGCGCGGCGCCCATGGCTGCCCTGCGCCGACAGGCCGCCAGATGAAAAAGCCCCGCACCGCGGGGCTTTTTCGAGGGGAATGCCGCCGGGATTACTTGGCGACGACTTTCACCATTTCCAGGCACTTGGTGGAATAGCCCCACTCGTTGTCGTACCAGCTGATCAGCTTCACGAAAGTGCCGTCCAGCGCGATGCCGGCGTCGGCGTCGAAGATCGACGTACGGGTATCGCCGCGGAAATCGGTGGCGACCACCTTGTCTTCGGTATA
Organism: Luteimonas galliterrae; assembly: GCF_023374055.1. NCBI lineage: Bacteria > Pseudomonadati > Pseudomonadota > Gammaproteobacteria > Lysobacterales > Lysobacteraceae > Luteimonas > Luteimonas galliterrae. The sequence goes on from NZ_JAMBEP010000002.1 coordinate 360,360, forward strand.
GCCCAGGATCCCCTTCAACGCGCCTTCGCTCTGCGCCTTCATTTCCGCGCAGATCTCGGCGTAGGTGGCGGGCTTCTCGAGCTCGCAGGTGAGATCGACCACCGACACGTCGCTGGTCGGCACGCGGAACGACATGCCGGTGAGCTTCTTGTTGAGCTCGGGGATCACCACGCCCACGGCCTTGGCCGCGCCGGTGCTGGACGGGATGATGTTCTCGAGGATGCCGCGGCCGCCGCGCCAATCCTTGTTGCTGGGTCCGTCGACCGTCTTCTGCGTGGCGGTGGCGGCGTGCACGGTGGTCATCAGGCCGCGCTTGATGCCCCACTTGTCGTTCAGCACCTTGGCCAGCGGCGCCAGGCAGTTGGTGGTGCAGCTCGCGTTGGAGATGATCGCCTCGCCCTTGTAGGTCTTGTCGTTGACGCCGTAGACGAACATCGGCGTGTCGTCCTTGGACGGCGCCGACAGGATCACTTTCTTGGCGCCGGCGTCCAGGTGCTTCTGCGCGGTGGCCTTGTCCAGGAACAGGCCGGTGGATTCGATGACGACCTGCGCGCCGACTTCGTCCCATTTCAGGTTGGCCGGATCGCGTTCCTGGGTGAGGCGGATCTTCTTGCCGTTGACGATCAGGGTGTTGCCGTCGACCGCGATCTCGCCCTTGAAGCGGCCGTGCACCGAGTCGTACTGCAGCATATAGGCCAGGTAGTCCGGCTCGAGCAGGTCGTTGATCGCCACGATCTCGATCTCGTTGCCGAAATTCTGCACCGCCGAGCGCAGCACGTTGCGCCCGATCCGGCCAAAACCGTTGATGCCTACCTTGATCGCCATGAAGCCGCTCCTGCAAAGACGGGGAAGGGAAAGATCGGTATTTTAGCGTCTGGCCCCACCCCCCATAACCCCCGGCCGCCGATGAAAACGCTGCGCAAACCGCTTTTGCTCGCTTTTTTGCTGTTGCTGGCCCCGTCCGCGCTGGGTTGGAGCGCCCTGGGCCATCGCCTGGTGGGCGAACTGGCCCAGCGCCACCTGACGCCGGCCGCCCGCGCCCAAGTCGACGCCTTGCTCGCCGGCGAGCCCGATCCCACCCTGGCCGGCGTGGCCGATTGGGCCGATACGCTGCGCGATTCGGACCCCGAACGCTTCAAGCGCACGCAATCCTGGCATTACATCAACTACCGCTCCTCGGGCTGCGAATATCGGCCCGAGCGCGATTGCCCGGATGGCGACTGCGTGGTCGGCGCGATCGAAAGGCAACGCGCGATCCTGGCCGATCGCTCGCAACCGCTGGAAGCGCGACGCGACGCCTTGAAGTTCCTCGTCCATTTCGTCGGCGACGTGCATCAGCCCATGCACGCGAGCAATCGCGACGACAAGGGCGGCAATGCCTACCAGATCAGCCTGCGCACCGATCTGGAGCCCGAGGCGTACGCCCGCAAGAAATATGTGGACGGCGTGATGGGCACCAATCTGCACTCGGTGTGGGATTTCTACATCCTCGGCTCGAAGAAGCTGAAGCTGTCGCCGTACGCGGCCAAGCTCGACGCCCTGCCCTGGCCGCCCGCCGCGCCGCAGACCCGCGATCCGTCGGCCTGGGCCGGCGAATCGTGCCGGCTGATCGAATCGCACAAGCTCTATCCGGACGGGCACAAACTCGATATCGCCTATCTGGACGCGCAACGTCCGCTGGCCGAGCAGCGCGTGCGCCAGGCCGCGTTCCGTTTGGCCGACCTGCTCAACACGACGTTGGCCGATACGCACTGAACCGACGAGGAGCGCCGCCATGTCGCCGATCGTGCATCCGCACCACCACGCCGGCACCGGCACGTGGAGTTACGTCGTCGCCGATCCGGACAGCCGCGAAGCGGCGATCATCGATCCAGTGCTGGATTACGAAGCCGCTTCCGGACGCACCTCCACCGCCTCGGCCGAAGCGCTGCTGCAGGACGTGCGCGAACACGGCTACCGCGTGCGCTGGCTGCTGGAGACGCACGCGCACGCCGATCATCTGTCCGCCGCGCACTGGCTCAAGCGGCAGTTCCCCGATGCCGTGCTCGCCATCGGCGACGGCATCCGCACCGTGCAGGAGACGTTCCGGCCGATCTTCAACCTCGGCGCAAGCTTCGCGACCGATGGCTCGCAATTCGACCGCCTGTTCGCGGCCGATGAGATTTTCTCGATCGGCGGCTTGCGGGCGCGGGTGATTCCGGTGCCGGGGCATACCAGCGACAGCAGCGCGTATCTGATCGGCGACGCATTGTTCACCGGCGACTCGCTGTTCATGCCCGATGCGGGCTCGGCGCGCTGCGATTTTCCCGGGGGTAGCGCGGCCACGCTGTATCGTTCGATCCAGCGCCTGTTCGAACTTCCGGACGGCACCCGCGTCTTCGTCTGCCACGATTACGGCCCCGGCGGACGCGCGGTAGCTTGCGAAACCACGATCGGCGAGCAGAAGCGCGCCAACATCCACGTCGGCAACGGCGCGAGCGAGGCCGATTTCGTGAAACTGCGCCTGGCGCGCGACGCGACGCTGCCGATGCCCGCCTTGATCATCCCCGCCGTGCAGACCAATATCCGCGCCGGCGCACTGCCCGCGGCCGAGGACAACGGCGTGCGCTACCTGAAAGTGCCGCTGGACAAATTATGACCACCCGGAAATACGCGATGCGGACCGCCTGCCTGCTGCTCGTCGCCGGATTGTCGGCCTGCGCAGCCGCCGGCCCGGTCCTCCGGGCCGCGGCGCCATCGCACCCGGAACATGCGGGACGCGCATCCGAGCCGATGTCGCCTTCGCCGTTCGTCGTGCCGCTGGACGCGGCGACGCTGGCCAAACTGCCGCGCGAACCGGTGAAGGCTTCCGCGCACGGACAGGATCTGGATTGCGAAGGCGTGGCGCTCGCAGGCTTGTTGCGCGCCACCGGTGCGGTGCCCGCGGACCCGTTGCGCGGCCCGCAGCTCGCACGCTATCTGCTGGTGACCGCGCGCGACGGCTACCGCGCGATCTATTCGTTGGCCGAGCTCGATCCGAGCCTGAGCGATCGCCGCGTGCTGCTGGTCGACCATTGCAGCGGCAAGCCGCTGGACGACGACGATGGCCCGCTGCGGCTGATCGCACCGGGCGACGCCAGGCCCGCGCGCTGGGTGCGGCAGGTCAAATCCATCACGGTGGTCGCCGCCCCATGAGCGAAGTCGAACTTGTCCTCGCCGCCCTGCTGTTCGCGGTGGCGGTGCTGTACTCGTCGGTCGGCCATGCCGGCGCCAGCGGCTACATCGCGGCGATGGCCTTGTTGAATTTCGCGCCGGAGCAGATGCGTCCGACCGCGCTGGCCTTGAATCTACTTGTCGGCGGCATCGGCCTGTTCCGTTTCTGGCGCGGCGGCTATGTGCGCTGGCGCAACGTGCTGCCGTTCGTGCTGGCCTCGGCGCCGGCGGCGTTCTTTGCCGCGCAAGTCAAGTTGCCGAAGGAAAGCTATTCGATCCTGCTAGGCATCGTGCTGCTGGTCGCGGCGTTCGGCGTTTTCCGCAGCGCTTCGCGCGCCGAAACCACCGATACGCAGGACGCCGGCCGTCGCGTGCCTTGGCTGGCAGGGCTTCTGGTCGGCGCCGCGATCGGCGTGCTATCCGGCCTCACCGGCACGGGCGGCGCGATCTTCCTGACGCCGCTGCTGCTGTTCGCGCACTGGATGCCCACGCGCGAGGCCAGCGGCACATCCGTCGCCTTCGTCTGGATCAATTCGCTCACCGGCCTGGCCGGCTTGATGCATGCCAGCGGTACATTGCCGACCGCATTGCCCGTGTGGTTGGCCGCAGTGGCCGTCGGCGCCTTGATCGGCACCCAGCTCGGGCTGAAATGGCTGCCGGTCAAGGGCTTGCGTTACGCGCTCGGCGTGGTGCTTTTGATCGCAGCCGGCAAATTACTGTTCGCATAATGCGGGAGCGCATCGGCGGGCCGCGAAGCCGCCCACGGAGTAGGCTAGGCGCATGACCCGCCAAAACTCCCCCGCCGTCTTCACTTCCATCGACGATGCCGTCGAATCCCTCCTCGCCAGCCTCGAAGGCCCGCTCCGCATCGGCGCGCCTCTGGGCATCGGCAAACCGCACCGCCTGCTCAATGCGCTTTACGAGCGCGTCGCCCGCGATCCGTCGCGGCCGATGCAGCTGTACACCGCCCTGTCGCTGGACCCGCCCGGCGGCGGCAGCGATCTGGAGAAGCGCTTCCTCGGCCCGTTCGTGTCGCGCCTGTACGGCGACGACTTCCCGCGCCTGGCCTACGTGCAGGCGCAGAAGCGCGATGCGTTGCCCGCGCATATCGAAGTGGAAGAGTTCTACGTGCAATCCGGCGCGCTGCTGAACTCGCGCCAGGCGCAGCGCCGCTACGCCAGCCTCAATTACACGCACGTGGCCAAGGCGCTGGCCGACCGCGGCATGAACGTGCTGGTGCAGAAGGTGGCCAGCAACGACGAGGGTACGCGGCTGTCGCTGTCGTCCAACACCGACCTGACGTTCGACGCGATCGATGCGATCGTCGCGCGCGGCCTGCCGCGTCCGGTGCTGATCGCAGAAATCGACCCGCAGCTGCCGTGGCTGGACGGCATCGCCGCGGTCGACAGCGGCTTCTTCGACATCGTGATCGCGCCGCCGGCGCCGTATCCCAAACTGTTCGCGTTGCCGCGCCAGCCGGTGGGCGATATCGAATACGCGATCGGCTTCTATGCCAGCGCGCTGGTGCGCGACGGCGGCACGCTGCAGATCGGCATCGGGGCGCTGTCCGACGCGCTCTGCCATGCGCTCGCGCTGCGCCATACCGACAACGCCGCCTACCGCAAGGTGATGGCCACGCTGGATCCGGAGATCGAGCGGCACCCGGCGGTGATCGCCAGCGGCGGGCTCGATCCGCTGCCGCAGGGCCTGTACGGCTGCAGCGAAATGGTCAACGAAGGCTTCCGCCATCTGGTGGAGGCCGGCGTGATCCGCCGCAAGGTGGTGGAGAACGAGCCGCTGATGAAGCGCATCGCCGACGGCGAGGCCAGCGTGCTGGACCTGGAGTTGCTGGATCGCGACGGCGAATTCCTGCACGGGGCGTTCTATCTGGGATCGCCGGATTTCTACCGCTGGCTGCGCCACCTGGACGACGGCACGCGCCGCGCCATCGGCATGCGCCGGGTCAGCGAGGTCAACGAACTCTACGGCGGCAATGAGGTTTTGGAGCGCTTGCAGCGACGCGATGCGCGTTTCTTCAACACGTGCATGATGGCCACCGCGCTCGGCGCGGCCGTATCGGACGGCCTGGACGACGGCCGCGTGGTCTCGGGCGTGGGCGGACAGTACAACTTCGTGGCGATGGCGCATGCCCTGCCCGATGCGCGCTCGGCGCTGCTGCTGCGCGCCGTCCGCGACGGCGGCGGCAGGGCCGAATCGAATATCCGCTGGAACTACGGGCACGCCACCATTCCGCGGCACCTTCGCGACCTCTACGTCGACGAGTACGGCATCGCCGATCTGCGCGGCAAGACCGACGAGGATTGCGTGATCGCCATGGCGGCGATCGCCGACGCGCGTTTCCAGCGCGGCTTGCTGGAAACGGCGAAGCGCAGCCGGAAGCTCGCGGAAGGGTTCCAACCGCCCGCGCAATGGTCGAACAACACCGAACGTGCGTTGCGCGAGCGGCTGGCGCCGCTGCGCTCGGACGGCACGCTGCCTGATTACCCGCTCGGCAGCGATTTCACCGAAGTCGAGCAGCGGCTGGTGAAGGCATTGGGCTGGCTGAAGTCGAACTCGGCGACGTTCGCGGGTAAAGCATTCACCGTCATTGGCGCCGCATTCGCTGGCCGGAGCGGGGACGACGAAGCGATGGAGCGAATGGGGTTGCAGACGCCGAAGGGCCTGCAGGAACGTCTGTATGCGCGGCTCGTGTCTTACGCGCTGCAGAACACGTCACGAGGGTGAGGGTTGGCTTTTCAGCCGTCATTCCCGCGAAGGCGGGGTTTTTAACAGCCGAATGGCTGGTCATCCAGCGACTTTGACGCTACACCAGATCGCAACGAAGCTATCTCCATCCCACGCGCCCTCACCCAACCCTCTCCCGCAAGCGGGAGAGGGCTAAAAACAGAGTCACTGGATGACCAGCCATTCGGCTGTTAAAAACCCCGCCTTCGCGGGAATGACGGCTTTAAGAGCGGCTCAGCCGAGCGACTGCACGGCCTCGACCACCTTCTCGACGGTGAAGCCGAAATGCGGCATCAACGCCTCGATCGGCGCGCTGGCGCCGAAGCTGTCGATGCCCACCACCGCGCCGTCCAGGCCCACGTACTTGCGCCAGAAGTCGGTGACGCCGGCTTCGATGGCCACGCGCTTGCGGCAGGCCTTGGGCAGCACCGATTCGCGGTACTCGGGCGATTGGCGATCGAACGCATCGGTCGACGGCATCGACACCACGCGCACGTTGCGGCCCAGCTTTTCCGCGGCCTGCATCGCCAGGCCCACTTCGGAACCGGTGGCGATCAGCACTACTTCCGGCGCGCCGATGCTGTCGCGCAGCACATAGCCGCCATGCGCGATCGCCGCGATCTGCGCGTCGTTGCGCGGCTGGTGGGCCAGGTTCTGTCGCGAGAACACCAGGCAGCTGGGGCCGACCTTGCGCTCGATCGCCACGCGCCAGGCCATCGCCGACTCGACCGCATCGCAAGGGCGCCAGACATCGTTGTGCGGGATGTACCGCAACGCGGCCAGATGCTCGATCGGCTGATGGGTCGGCCCGTCCTCGCCCAAACCGATCGAATCGTGGGTATAGACGTGGATCGCATGCGCGCCCATCAGCGCGCTCATGCGCACCGCGTTGCGCGCGTAGTCGCTGAACACCAGGAAGGTGGCGTCGTAAGGAATGAAGCCGCCGTGCAGCGCCAGGCCGTTGCTGATCGCGGTCATCGCGAATTCGCGCACGCCGAAGTAGATGTAGTTGGCGTCGGGCGAATCGCCGGCGACCGACTTGCTGCCCTTCCACAACGTGAGGTTGGAATGCGCCAGGTCGGCCGAGCCGCCGATCAGCTCCGGCAGCAGCGGCGCGAAGGCCTCGATCGCCATCTGCGAGGCCTTGCGCGAGGCGACGGTCGGGCCGTCGGTCTGCAGCTTGGCGATGTAGGCGTCGGCCGCGGCGGCGAAGCCTTCGGGCAGCTCGGCGTGCGAGCGCCGCACGAGTTCGTCGGCCAGTTGCGGATGCTGCGCGGCATACGCGTCGAACAGGCGGTTCCACTGCTCCTCGCGCACCAGGCCGGCGTTGCCGGCGCGCCAGGCGTCGCGGATGTCCTGCGGGATTTCGAACGGTCCGTAAGCCCAGCCCAGCGCCTCGCGGGTGGCCGCGACTTCTTCCTTGCCCAGCGCCGCGCCGTGCACGGATTCCTTGCCGGCCTTGTTGGGCGAACCGAAGCCGATCGTGGTGCGGCAGCAGATCAGCGTGGGCTTGCCGGTTTCGGCCAGCGCGGTGTCGATCGCGGTCTTCACTTCGGCCGGATCGTGGCCGTTGACGTTGCGGATCACTTGCCAGCCGTAGGCTTCGAAACGCATTGGCGTGTCGTCGGTGAACCAACCGTCGGTGTTGCCGTCGATCGAAATCTTGTTGTCGTCCCAGAACGCGACCAGCTTGCCCAGGCCCCAGGTGCCGGCCAGCGAAGCGGCTTCGTGCGAGATGCCTTCCATCAGGCAGCCGTCGCCCATGAACACCCAGGTGCGGTGGTCGACGACTTCGAACTCGGGGCGGTTGAAGCGTTGCGCCAGCACTTTCTCGGCCAGCGCGAAACCGACCGCGTTGGCGAAGCCCTGGCCGAGCGGGCCGGTGGTGGTTTCCACGCCCGGCGTCATGAAATTCTCGGGATGGCCCGGCGTCTTCGATTCGAGTTGGCGGAAGCGCTTGATCTCTTCGATCGGCAGGTCGTAGCCGGACAGGTGCAGCAGCGCGTACTGCAACATCGAGCCGTGGCCGTTGGACAGCACGAAGCGGTCGCGGTTGAACCACTTCGGATTATTGGGGTTGTGGCTGAGGTAGTCGTTCCACAGCACCTCGGCGATGTCGGCCATGCCCATCGGCATGCCGGGATGGCCGGAGTTGGCGGCCTGGACGGCGTCGATGGCGAGGAAACGGATGGCGTTGGCGAGGTCGCGGCGGCTGGGCGTCGTCATGGAGGGCGGGATCGTGGGCGGCGCCCGGGGATTCGCGGGCGGCCTATTGTCCCATGACCGCAGCGGCGGTTGGTTATCGCTGTGTATGAGAAGCCTTTGCGAAGGTTCTTGGGAGGGTAGCCCGGGTAAGCGCAGCGCACCCGGGATTTCGCCGCGACGTGGTCCCGGGTGCGCTGCGCTTACCCGGGCTACGCCTCCCGAAAGATCGCAAGCGCTCAGCCGATGCTGTTGCCGGCATCGGCCAGGCTCGGTCCGTCGGCCTCGCCTTTGGCCACCATCGCCGCGATGCCCAGGTCGCCGGTCACGTTGACCGTGGTCCGGCACATGTCGAGGAAATGGTTGACGCCCAGCACCAGGCCGATGCCTTCCGGCGGCACCCCGACCATGGCGCAGATCAGCGCCACCACCGGCAGCGAGCCCGACGGCACGCCCGCGGTGCCGATGCCGCCCAGGATGCAGACCAGCATGACCATGATCTGCTGGCCGATGCTCAGGTCCACGCCGAAGAACTGGGCCAGGAAGATCACCGTGACGCCTTCGAACAGCGCGGTGCCGTTCTGATTGGCGGTGGCGCCGATGGTCAGCACGAAGCGCGACACGCGCTTGGGCAGCCCCAGCTCGTCGTCGGCCACGCGCAGCGCGGTCGGCAGCGTGGCGTTGCTGGAGGCGGTGGAGAACGCCATCAGCATCGCCTCCTGCACGCCTTTGAAGAACTTGGCGGGCGAATAGCCGCCGATCGCCTTCAACGCGATCGAATACACCACCAGCATGTGGAACGCGAGCGCGGCGACCACGACCAGCACATAGGCGCCCAATCGCAGCAGCAGATCCCAGCCGAACAGCACGGCCAGGTTGAACATGAAGCAGAACACCGCGTAAGGCGCCAGGCGGATGACCAATCCGATTAGCGTCATCGACACTTCGAACAGGCCTTCGATGCCGCGCTTGAGCGTTTCCAGCGCCGGCGTGGCCTTGCTCATCACGATGCCGATGCCGAACATCAACGCGAAAAACATCAGCGCCAGGATGTTGGCGTTGCTCGAGGCCGCGCCGATCACGTTCTGCGGCACGATCGACAGCAGCATGTCCATGCCCTTGGGCTGAACGGCGCTGTCCTTGACGATGGCCTGGGCGCGCTCGGCGCCTTCGTTGAGCAATTGCTGCGCCAGCGCCTGATCGACGCCCACGCCGGGCTTGAACACGTTCACCATCACCAGGCCGACCAGCACCGCGGTGCCGGACAGAATCACGGTGTAGGCCAGCGTGCGCCAACCGATCCGGCCCAGTGCGCGGATGTCTCCCATTTCCGAGACGCCGACCACCAGCGCCGAGAACAGCAGCGGCACGATCAACATGAAGATCAGACTGAGGAACAGCGTGGAGAACGGCTGCGTGATGTATTTGGTGAGCGTCTGCACCCAACTCGTTTCGGCGCCCACGCCGTAGTGCACGAACATGCCCAGCAACAGGCCGGCGAAGAAGCCGATGGCGATCTTCCAATGCAGCGGCAGTTTTTTAGCGGGGGGAGCGCGATCTGCGGCCATGGAGGCTTCCCTGGTGGAATTCTCGAAGGATACAGGAGTGGCTCGAAAGTCCCGGAACCCGCCTACCCGTCATCCCAGCGAAAGCTGGGACCCATTTTGCTATCGCTATACAAACAAGACGGCAGGAAAAGTAACATGGGTCCCAGCTTTCGCTGGGATGACGAACGAAGGGGCTGGTGCCCTACCGGCTCTGCGGATAGAGCGGCGGCAGCGGCGACGCCGATTCCGTTGCTGCGTTGCGCCAAACAGGTCCTCGCCTGAATGCTTCGCGCAGCGCAGCGCGCGCCTGTGCCGGATCGCCGCCGCCCCAGCGCGCGCGGCGCAACTGTTCTATCGCGTCGCGTTGCGCGGGGTCGTCCAATCTGCGCAACAAAGCCTCCAGATCGCCGGCACGCGGCGAGGCCGCTGCGCACAGCGCGTCGCCGATATCGTCCAGATCGCCGGCATCCAGCGCATGCTTCAGGTCGGCGCGCGGCTTGCCGTCGGTCGAAGGCGCGGGGGCGGATGATGCCGACGCAGGCGCGTGGCCCGCATGCCGGCGATGCAGCGCCCACGCCAGCGTCAGCAGCCATAACAGTGCGAAGGCCACCGTGGTCACCGCCCAGACGCCAACGCCGCCCTGCACGCCCGGTATGCGCACCCAGCGCTGCGCAGCCGGTTCCGGCGCGGCGGTGGACGATGCGACAGGCGCATTCGCACCGCCGCTGCCCGGCGCCACGCTCATGGCCAACGGCGGCAGGCTGGCGGTGCGCGCCGAATCGCTGCGCACGTCCCACCACGCCAGGCGCGGCGCGTCCAGCGTCAGCCGTCCGGCACGCCCAGGCACCACCGAGAAGCGGCGCGTGATCTTCACCTGCGGACGACCGTTGGCGAAGCTCTCGTCGTTCTGCGCGGGCTCGGCGAACACTTGCGCGCCGTCGCCGGCGGTCAGCAGCAGCTCGGGCATCTGGGTCGCGGTGGCGCCGTCGGCCGTAGCTTCGATCACCACGGTCGCCGCTTCGCCGGCGCGCGCCTGCTGCGGCGTAGCGACATAGCGCAGGCTCAGGTCGCGCAACGGCAACCACGGTTGCGGCGCGCCGGCCGGCGTGGCCTGCACCTTCAGCAACCGCGGCGGGCCGTTGGCGCGCAGTTCGCGCTGGCCGTCGCCGAAGACTTCGTCGAAGAAGCCGCCCGCGCCGCGGCCGTTGAAGCGCGCGCTGGGAATGGCGAGCGTGCCGCTGCGCTCGGGAATCAGCAGCATGCGCCGTTCGACCACGTTGTAGCGGCGGCCCGCGATCTCGCGTGCGTACTGCAGGTCTTCGCCGATGCGCTGCATAGAGGCGCCTTCCGGCGTATCCAGTTCCAACTGGCCCGACAGCAACGGAACCGCGTAGTAAAGCCTCACCACCAGGCCTACCGCCTGCTGCACGTAAGGCTCTTCGTCGTCGACTTCGGTTTCGATGAAGACCGCTCCGCCCGCGCGAGCCGGCGCCGCCGCGGCCGCGGTCACGCTCAAGGTCAGCGGTTGCGTGCGCTGCGTACCGACGGTCAGCGCCGGCACCGTGAGCAGGCCTTCGCGCTTGGGCTGCAACGCCACTGCGAACAGCACGCGCGTGCGTGTTTGGCCATTGGCGATTTCGAACTGGCGGCTGCTGGTGTTGCCGCTGAGGTCGAAATCCTTCATCAGCGCCGAATAATCCGGTGCGTCGGCGCCGGCCTGGTCGGTTTCGACGTTGAGCGTCGCGGTTTCGCCCAGCGCGACGCGGCTGCGGTCCAGCCAGGCGCGCGTCTGCGCTTGCGCCGCGAACGCGGCCGACAGCAGGGACAGCAATGCGACGATGCGCGCGATAGGGCTCATGGCGAAGATCCGGATTGTTGGCGGCGTTCCTGCTCCAGCCTGAACTTGGCGCGCAGCAGACCGCCGGGATCGTCCGGCACGCGGCGCAGCCAGGCCTCGCTGGCCTGCCGTCGTTCGCGTTCGGCCGGTGTTTCCTGGCGCGCTTGCGAGGACTGGCCTTTCTCGCCGGGCTTCTGCGCATTCTGCCCGGCCAGCGCGCGCTGCATGCGCTCGCGTTGCGCGGCATCGGCGGCGCGCTGCGCGGCGGCGTCCTGCGGCTTGGCGGACTGCTGCGCAGCGCCTTGTTGCGGTTGCGAAGCGCGATCCTGTGATGGATTCTGTTGAGGTGGCTGCGCGTCGTCTTTTTGCGCGTCCGCTTTCGGCTTCTGCGGCGGGCCGCTGCCGCCGGATTGCTTGTCCGAATGCTTGCTCGGATCTTGCTTGCCGCGATCGTCTTGGCGCTGGCCTTGCGGCGGCTTGCGCTTCATCGCCGCTTCGACCGCCTGCTTGTTGGCGAGCGCATCGGCCATGCCCGGCTGCGATTTCAAGGCGCGATCGTAAGCAGCGATGGCTTCGGGATAGCGGCCCGCCTTCGCCAGCGCGTTGCCGAGGTTGTACTGGCCGTCCGCGGTGTCGATGCCCTTCCAGGCCTTTTCCGCGGCGGCGAAATCGTTCTTGCGATAGGCGGCGACGCCTTGCTGCAGGGTTCGATGCGCCTGTTGGTCCGGGCGCCGCCATAGATCTTGTCCGGCGGCCTGCACCGACGACCAAGGAAACAATCCGAGCAACAGCAAAGAAGCGGCTACCGCGCCGCCGCCGCGCCGGAATGCGAACAAGGCCAACAGCAGCAGCGGCGGCAGCAGCCAATAGCCGCCGTCCTGCCAGTTGCGCCCTTTCTCGCCGCGCGTCGCGGCGGCGCCAGCCTGTTGCGGGTCGAGCACGCCGAGCGCGCGCAGGTCGCCGTCGCCGGACGTCGCGGCCGCATACGCGCCATCGGCCGCGCGAGCGAGCGCGCGCAACGATGCTTCGTCCAGGCGCGCTTGCGCGATGGCGCCGCCGGGACCGCGGTAAGCCGCACCGGTCGCTGTGCCCAGGCCCAGCGCGGAAACGCGATAGCCGCTGCGCGCGGCGCTTTGCGCGGCCGCCATTGCGGCGGTGTCGGCATGATCGGTGAGCAGCAGGATGTCGCCGCGGTCGAAGCCAGCCTGCTTGAGCAGTTTCGCCGAGGCGTCGATCGCGCGATCGCTGCGGCTGCCGTCGGTCGGCATCACGTCCGGCGCCAGCGCATCGAGGAACAGCGCGAGATTGGCGCTGTCGTCGGTCAGCGGCGCGACGGTGAAGGCATCGTCGGCATAGGCCACCAGACCGACTTGGCCGCCCGCCCGTTCGCGCAGCAGCGCGGCGATCTTGGCGCGCGCCTGCAACAGGCGCGTCGGCGGCAGGTCCGTGGCCAGCGTTGCGCTGGACAGATCCAAAGCGATCACCAGCGGCGCGCGCGTTTGCCACAAAGGTTGCTCGGCCTGCCGCCAAGACGGCCCGGCCAGCGCGAGTATCGCCAGAACATAGGCCGCCATCGCCCACAAGCCGAAGCTCCGCATCGATGCGCCGCCGCGTTCCAGCAGATGAGGCAGCAGATGCGGATCGACCGCATCGCGCCACACGCTTTCGCGCTTGCGGCGGGCGTTCCAGCCGGCCCAGATCAGCGGCAAGGCGAGCAGCGCCCACAGCCAATACGGGCGCAGCCAGTGCAGGGTCGTCGGCCAATCGATCATGCCGACCTCCGCAACGGCCAGGCGAAGGCCAGCAGAGCCAATCCGAACGCGCCGGCCAATGGCCATGCGTAACGCTCGTTGCGCGGCCGCACGCGCTGACCCGGGCGTTCCACCGGTTCGATGCGGTCGATCTCGGCATAGATGCCGGCCAGCGATTCGGTATCGCGCGCGCGGAAGAAACGGCCGCCGGTGGTTTTCGCGACCGCCTGCAGCGTGGACTCGTCCATTTCGTCACCGCCCGGCCCGGGCAGGCGGAAGCCGAAGACCGACAAGCCGCCTTCGCCGCCGAAAGCGATGGTGTGCACGCGCACGCCGTCGTTCTTCGCCAATTCCGCGGCCTTGAGCGGCGTCAATGCGCCGGCCGTGTTGACGCCGTCGGTGAGCAGGATCACCACGCGCTGTTCGGCGGGTTGCGTGCGCAGGCGCTTCACCGCCAGGCCGATCGCGTCGCCGATCGCGGTTTCGCGGCCGGCCAGGCCGATCACGCTGTCGCGCAGCTGTTCGCGCACCGAATCGCGGTCCAGCGTCAGCGGCGCCAACGCATAGGCGCGCTGGCCGAACACGATCAGGCCGACGCGGTCGCCGCTGCGGCGATCGAGAAAATCGGCCAGCACCGCTTTCGCCGCGGTCAGTCGGTCGACGACATCGTCGCCCAGTTGCATGTCTTCTTCGCTCATGCTGCCGGACAAATCCACCGCCAGCATCAGGTCGCGCCCGGCCTGCGGCGGCGCGATGGCGGGACCGAGCTGTTGCGGACGCGCCGCGGCCACGCACAGCAAACCCCAGGCCAGCCAGGCCAACACATGCGAGCGGCCGCCATGGGCGATGCCGCCGCGCGCGGCGATGGCATCCAGACGGTCGTCGAACGGCACCTTCAATGCCGCCGATGCGCTGCGTCGCGGCGGCAACAGGCGACGCACCAGCCACGGCAGCGGCAACGCGCACAGCCACCACGGCCACGCGAAGGCATCGAAAATATCGCGCAACGCGGACAGGCCAACGCTCATCGCCGCACCGCCATCAATTGCAGATAGCGGCGCCGCGCGAGCGGCCGCAATGCGGCGAGTTGCGCGGCGTCGACATCGCGCCGGTAGCCGCCGTCCAGCAGCAGGCGTCCCGCGCCGGCGGAGAATTCCGCGGATCCGCCATCGCCATCGAGAAAGCGCAGCCAGTCTTCGCCCTGCAGCCGGTCGGCCGCCGGATCGCGCCGGCGCGAGGCGCGCCGCAGCAGTTCCGATATCGCCGCAACGCGCGCCGCAGGCGCCTGCGCTTGTTCGAGGGTCTTATCGAACAAGGCGACGATGGCGCGCTGCCGCCGCCTGCGGCGCGCCATCCACGCATACGCCAGCACGATCAGCGCCAGTACGATCGCCGCAAGCAACCACCAACCGGGCGCAGGCGGCCACCAAGCGGGCGCAGGCGGTTGATGAATGTCGCGCAAAACCAGTGCGTCGGGCGACATGATCAGGCCACCCTGGGCTGCGCGCGCCCGAGCAAGGGCAGCCAGGCATCGCTGCGCATCTCGCTGGACAAGGTCTGCACGCGCACGCCGCTGGACGGCAGGCGATCCAGCGCCGCTTCGACCGGATCGCCGAATTCGTGCCGCCAGCGTTGGCGTTGCGCGGGGTTGGCCAGATCGAGTTCTACGCGGTGACCGCGGCCCGCGAACGGCAGCAGCGCTTTCGGCGGCTGCATTTCCAAGGGATCGGTCAGCAGCAGCACGATCACTTCGTTGTGCTGCGCCAACGCGGGCCAGCGCCGCTGCGGCAGCGCAGCGACGCTGCGCGGATCGGCCAGCACGACCAGCCGCGAACCCGGCCGCAACACGCGCGCGGCATGATCGAGCGCGACCGCAAGGCCGGCATCGTCCGCGGGCGTCACGGCGTACCAGCGCACCAGCGCATCGAGCGCGCGCAGGGCGCCGCGCGGACCGGCGGCGGGCGACACCGGCGCTTCGCTGCGGCTGCCGCGCAATGCGGCGATGCGGTCGCCGTCGCGCACGGCGGCCCATGCCGCCACCGCGCCCGCGCGCGCGGCCTGCACCGACTTGAAGCGCACGCGGGTGCCGAAATAGAGTGAGGGCGCGGTGTCGGCCACGATCAACGTCAATCTTTCGCGCTCGGCTTGGAACAGCTTGGTATGCGGCTTGCCGCTGCGTGCGGTCAACCGCCAATCGATGTGGCGCGCATCGTCGCCGCGCGCGTATTCGCGCGATTCGGCGTATTCCATGCCGCGGCCCCGCAGCGGCGACAGGGCATGGCCGCTGACGCCATGACGGCCGCGGCCGGGCGGACGCCGACCCTGCGCGGTGCCGCGCAGGGCGATCAGTTCGGCCAGCGTCGGCGCGGTGCCTTCAGCCATGCATGGCTCCACGGCCCTCTTGGACAAAGGAGCTCGCTCCACTGTCCTCGGCTTTCGTAGGTGCGAATTTATTCGCACGCTGTTCACAGGCCAAGAGCGTGCGAATAAATTCGCACCTACCGTGCAAAAGCAGCGGGGCAAGCCCCGCTCTACAAAATCTATGCGTCCGGTTGCGGGAAACGCTCGGCATCACGGCAACGGCACTTTATCCAGCAGTGCGGCGACCAGCCGATCGCCGTCCCAGCCTTCGGCGGTGGCTTCGTAGCTAGGCAGCACGCGATGGCGCAGCACGTCGGGCGCGATCGCGCGGACGTCGTCGGGCGTGACGAAGTCCCGCCCCGCCAGCCAGGCGCGTGCCCGTGCGCAACGCTCGAGCGCGATCGAACCACGCGGGCTGGCGCCCCAAGCGATGCGACGGGCGAGTTCGGCGTCGTAACGCTGCGCCTCGCGCGAGGCCAGCACCAGTTCCACCAGATAACGCTCCACCGCCGGCGCGACGTGCAGGTCCAGCACCGCAGCGCGCGCGGCGAACACGTCCTCCAGCGGCATCTTGGCCACTTCGGCGACGGTCGACTGCAAAGTGTCCCGCGCCTGCTGTCGCGCGAGCCTGAGGATTTCGGCCTCGGCGGCGGCCTCCGGATAGCCGATGCGCACGTACATCAGGAAACGATCGAGCTGCGCTTCGGGCAATGGGAACGTGCCTTCCTGTTCGATCGGGTTCTGGGTCGCCATCACCAGGAACAGCTTCGGCAGCGCGTACGTGTGGCGCCCGACGGTCACCTGGCGCTCGCCCATGGCTTCGAGCAGCGCCGACTGCACCTTGGCCGGCGCGCGGTTGATCTCGTCGGCCAGCAGTACGGGATGGAAGATCGGGCCGGGCTGGAATTCGAAACGGCCGTCCTGCGGCCGCCACACTTCGGTGCCGGTCAGGTCGGCGGGCAGCAGGTCCGGCGTGAACTGGACGCGCGCGAAATCGGCGTCCAGCCGCGACGCCAGCGCCCGGATCGCGCTGGTCTTGGCCAATCCGGGCGCGCCCTCCACCAGCAGGTGCCCGTCCGCCAACAGGGCGATCAGCAGCCGTTCGATCAGGGCCTGTTGGCCGACGATGCTCTCGGAAAGCCTCGCCGACAAGGCGCCGAAGGCTTCGTGCAGACGGGACGGGGAAGGTTCGTTGCGGCTATCCATTCTCGATCGCGGCCAGTGGGGGTTCCAGGCGCAGTTTGACCGAAGCCGGGCCGAATGGTTCGACGTCCGCGCAGTACGGTTCAGCCGAAAAACGAACGGGGCCCGAAGGCCCCGTCGTCGCATCGGATCGTTGGCGCCGTCAGTTCGGGCGCTGCGCAACGCGCAGCACCTTGGGCGTGACGAAGATCAGCAGCTCCGCCTTGTCCTTGGTGCGGCTCTTCTTCTTGAACAGGTTGCCGAGGAACGGGATGTCGCCGAGGAACGGCACCTTGGTGACGCTGTTGCGGTCGGTGAACTCGTACACGCCGCCGATCACCACGGTCTGGCCGTCGTCGACCAGCGCCGCGGTGTTCACTTCGCGTTTGGCGATCTGCGGCACGTTGCCGATCGAGGTGTCGAGCGTGCCGACCACTTCGTCCTTCTTCACGTTCAGCGCCAGGAACACGCGGTTGTCGTTGGTGATGGTGGGCGTGACCTTGAGTTCGAGCAGCACGTCCTTGAACTGCACGTTAGGCAGCGCCTGGCCGCCGCCGGTGCCGACGCCGGTGAGGGTGACGTAGCCGACTTCCTGGCCCTGGCGGATCACCGCTTCGCGCTGGTTGCTGGTCAGCACGCGCGGGTTGGAGATCACTTCGCCGCGGCCTTCGCGTTGCAGCGCCGATAGCTCGAGGTCGATGGAGAAGTTGGCGCCCAGCAGCGTATAGGCGATCGAACCCGCCGGATCGGTGACCGGCAGATTGACGTTCAGGCCATCGGGAATGATGTGCTCGCCGTCATTGATGATCGACGTGTTGTCTTCCAGGTTGCCGCTGATCACGCCCTGGTTGCCGCCGTACTGCTTGGTGCCGGCCACGCCGAACCGGGCGCCGAGCTCGCGCACGAAGGTGTCGGTGGCGATCACGATGCGGGCCTCGATCAGCACCTGGTCGACCGGGCGGTCGATCTCGTAGATCACCCGCTTCATCGCCGCGATCTTCTTCGGGATGTCGCTGATCATCAGCGTGTTGGTGCGCGCGTCCGCCACCAGGCGGCCGCGCGGCGACAGGAAGCCGCTGTCGTTGTTGTTGGTGCTGCCGCCACCGCCGCCCTGGCCGCTGTTGCCGATGCCCTTGGCTTCGGTCAGCGCCTTATAGATGTCGACGGCGTTGTGGTAGTTGATGCGGACGAACTCGGTCTCCAGGTCTTCCCGGTTCTCGAGCTCGATGCGGGCGTTCTCGCGGTCCTGCTCGGACTTGGCGATCTCCGCCTGAGGCGCCACCCAGATCACGTTGCCGTCGCGGCGCTTGTCCAGGCCCTTGGCGCGCATGACGATTTCCAGCGCCTGGTCCCACGGCACGTTGATCAAGCGCACGGTGATGTTGCCCTGCACCGTGTCCGAAGCGACCAGGTTGAGCTTGGATTCCTCGGCGATGAACTGCAGCACCGTGCGCACCGGCACGTCCTGGAAGTTGAACGACACCGGCGCGCCGGTAAAGGCCTTGGCCGGCGCCGTCTGGCCGGCCGCGATGGCCGACTTCACAGCCCCACGCGCCTGCGACGATGCGCGAGGCACCACTTCGACGATGTAGTCGCGGCCGGTCTGATAGGCCAGCGATTCGTAGGGACCGCTGGTGCTCAGCACCAGGCGCGTGCCCTTGCCGTTGCCCTGGGCGTCGATCTGACGCACCGGGGTGGCGAAATCGGTGACGTTGAGCGGCTTCTGCAAGGCCGGCGGCAGCGAAGCGTTGCCGACGTCGACGATTACGTCCGAGCCGTCCTTGCGCAGGTCGGGCATCGCGCCGTCGCCGCTGAAGCGCAGGATCAGCTTGCCCGCGCCGCCGTCGCCGCGCTTGAAGTCGATGTTGGAGACCTCGAGGGCACCCGGTACGCGGGTGGCCGGATCGACCGCCGACATCGTGGTCTGCTGGGCAGGCTTGGCCGTCGCGATAGGCGCGTCGGCTGCGCCGACGCCGGAGGCCGCGGCCAGCAGGCCGCAGGCCAGGCCGCCGAGCGCCGCCAGGCGTACGGCTTTCGCGGGGCCGGCCGCGTGAGAACGGTGGGCGTTGAACTGGCTCATGTGCTTTCCCCTAATCATTTGTCTTCCAGCGCCACCGTGGCCGGGCGTTCCAACCAGCCTCCCGCGCCGTCCGGTACCAATTCCACTAGCTCGATTCGGTCTTCATAGACCGCCGTGACGCGGCCATCGCTTTGTCCCATGTACTCGCCCGGCACGATGCGATAGGTCACCTTGTCCGGGGCCATCACCAACCCTACCACTCTGGAGCCGAGCCCCAGCGTACCCACCATGTCCAGGCTGTCGAGCGGGAATTGCTCAAGCTGCTGCTTGCGGCGCTGCGCGTTCGGCCGCGGTCCGCTGCCTTCGTTGGTGTTGGTGAAAGCGGTGCTGAACGGGTCGCGCATGCCCTGTGCGGCGTATTCGAAGCTTTCGAACTGCTGCATCAGCGGGATCTGCTCCAGCGGCGGCGCAGGGCGCGCGCGCACTTCGGCGACCCATTTCTCCAGGTTGGGCGCTTCGCCTGGCGTGCTGGTGATGCTGCGGCCGCAACCGCCGGCCACCAGGACCGCGAACAGGGCCAGCAAGCCGACGCCGACGCGCGATGGAATCCGAGGGCTCATCGCTGGCCTCCTTTCGCGGGCGCCGCAGCAGGCTTCGGCGTCTTCTTGCCCGCCTTGGATTTGTCCGCTGCCGCATCCGCGGCCTGCAACTGGGCGGTTTCCTCATCGTCCAGATAGCGGTAGGTCTTGACCGTGCCGGCCAGCTCCAGACCGTCGCTGGTGGCGGTGATCGCGGCGTCTTTGCCCTTGCCGCGCGGTTTGAGCGAGATGTTGTGGAAGGTCATGATCACCACTCGCGGCAGCGAAGCCACGCCGCTGACGAAGGCGCCGAACTGGTGGTAGCTGCCGATCATGCGCAGGCTGATCGGTTTCTCCGCGTAGAACTCCTTCGGCACCTCGGGCTCGGGCTGGAACAGCTCGTTCTGCAGGCCGGTCGCGAGCGCCGTCTGCGAGATGTCGACGATCAGGTCGGGCATTTCGGTCTTGCTGGGCAGCTGGCGCAGCATCTGCTGCAGCACCTGCTCCATCTGCGCGAGCTGCTGCTTGAGCGGCTCGAGGTTCGCGGCGCGGCCCTGCTTTTCTTCGAATTCGGAGCGCAGCTGCGATTCCTTCCTTTCCAGGTTGGCCAGCTCGTCGCGCTTGTCGCGTACGAACAGCCAATAGGCCAGGAACACGATCAGCAGGCCCATGATCACGCAGAAGCCGATCTTGGCCTGCCGCGGCCAGCCGCCGATGTTGTTGAAATCCAGTTCTTTGAGCGAAATCTTTTTCTTCTGGCTCATGACGACGCTCCCCCCGTGGCTTTGGCAGCCGCAGGCGCGGCGGCCGGCGGCGTCGCGGCAGGCGCCGTTCCGGCGGCCTCGCCTTCCTTAGGCGCGTTGGGATTGGCCAGCTTCACCTGCAGGGTGAACGCATAGGGCAGCACGATGTTGTTCGAGGCCGGGATCACCACCGCCTTGTCGGCGTCCTTGGCTTCGATGACGTTGACTTCGGGATTGGTCATCCAGCCCGAGCCTTCCAGGTTGCGCATGTAGGTAGCCACGCGTGCATTGGATTGCGAGCGGCCTTCGAGCGTCAGCTGCTCGCCTTCCTGTTTGATCCCGGTCAGGATCACGCCGTCCGGAATGGTGCGCACCAGCGAATCGAACAAGTGCACCATCTGGTAGCGGTTGACCTGCAGCTCCTCGATGACCTTCTTGCGGGCCAGCAGGCGGGCTTTCTTCTCGTCCAGCAGCTTGATCTCGTCGATCTGCTTCTGGACCTTGTCGATTTCGCCCTGGAGGAAGGCGTTGCGGTCGTTCTGGCCGCTGATCTGGCTGTTGTAATAGCCGATGATGAAGAACGACAGCAGCGCCGCGATCAGGGCCGACATGCCCAGCATCACGTAGAACTCCTGCTGGCGCTGCTTGCGCCGCTCGGCGCGCCAGGGGAGCAGATTGATCTTGGACATCAGTCGAAGCTCCTCAGCGCCAGCCCGCACGCAATCATCAGCGCGGGGGCGTCCTGCGCCAGCGCATGGGCCTGTACGCGGGGACCCAACGTCATGTGGGCCAGCGGATTGGCGACGACCGAAGGCACGCCCAGTTGTTCTTCGAGCAGTTCGGACACGCCCGGTACCGAGGCGCAACCGCCGGCCAGCACGATCTGGTCGACGCGGTTGTATTCGCTGCCGGCATAGAAGAACTGCAACAGGCGGCTGACCTGCTGCACCATCGCTTCCTTGAACGGCTCGAGCACCTCGACCTCGTAGCTTTCCGGCAAGCCGCCTTGGCGCTTGGCCAGGCCCGCTTCCTCATAGCTCAGGCCGTAACGGCGCATCACCTCGTCGGTCAGCTGCTTGCCGCCGAACACTTGTTCGCGGGTGTACAGGCTGCGGCCGTTGCGCAACACGTTGAGCGTGGTCATGGAGGCGCCGACGTCGACCAGGGCGACGATGCCGTCGCGCGGCGTGTTCAGATGCGTGGCCATCAGCGCGAAGGCGTTTTCGATGGCGAAAGCCTCCACGTCCATGACCCGCGCCGACAAGCCGCCCAGTTCCAGCGCCGACTGCCGGGTTTCGACGTTCTCCGAGCGCGACGCCACCAGCAGCACCTGCACCATGTCCGGGC
This sequence comes from Luteimonas galliterrae, assembly GCF_023374055.1. Classification (NCBI taxonomy): domain Bacteria; kingdom Pseudomonadati; phylum Pseudomonadota; class Gammaproteobacteria; order Lysobacterales; family Lysobacteraceae; genus Luteimonas; species Luteimonas galliterrae. The sequence continues at coordinate 381,865 of NZ_JAMBEP010000002.1, forward strand.
TGTTGGGCATCGGCCCGAGCACCTCGAAGTCGAGGTTCACTTCCTCGATCGGGTACGGGATGTAGTTGACGGCTTCGAGTTCGACCTGAGCTTCGAGGTCGTCCTCTTCCAGGCCGGCCGGCATCGGGATGATCTTGGTGATCACCGACGAGCCCGCTACCGCGGCCGCCGCATGCTTGGCCTTGCTGCCCGAGCGATTGACGGCGCGCCGGATGGCCTCGGCCACGGCTTCCACCTCGACCAGGTTCTTTTCGACGACCGCATTGGGCGGCAGCGGCTCCACCGCGTAATGCTCCACGCGGTAGCGGTCCCCCGAGCGCGATAGCTGCAGGAGCTTGACCGCAGTCGAGCTGATATCGACGCCGATCAACGGCGACTGAGATTTTGAGACGAGACCCACGGTTTCTCCCCTTCCCACGGGTGCTTACAAGCACTTACTACGTGGGCACATTAAATAACGGACTTTTCACAGCCTGGCAATCCCCCCACGCCCCCGCATTAGCCGAGCTGTGACCGTTATCGCCCATTCAACGTCCGATACCGTCCCATTAGGTCAACCCCGACGGTCCAGGCGGTACCGGTCCCCGGGTCATCTATACTCCGCCGTTACGACATCCGCAATCGGAAGCCGCCCGTTCCATGTCCCGTTTTCGACGTTTGCTGCGCTGGGGACTGACCGCCTCCGCCGGCCTGATCCTGCTCGGCCTGCTGGCCGTCGGCACCCTCTATTACGTGGTCTCCTCCAAGCTTCCCGATTCGCAGACCCTGCGCAACGTGGAAATGCAGGAACCGCTGTACGTGTACGCCCGCGACGGCCGCCTGATGGCGCTGTTCGGCGAAAGCCGCCGCTACCCGGTGCAGATATCGCAAGTTCCGGACCAGGTGAAGCAGGCCTTCATCGCGATCGAGGACGCGCGCTTCTACAAGCATCACGGCGTGGACTACAAAGGCATCGCGCGCGCGGTATGGCTGCTGGCGACCACGGACGACAAGCGCGTCCCCGGAGGATCCACCATCACCCAGCAGGTCGCGCGCCAGTTCTTCCTCAGCTCGGAATACAGCTACACCCGCAAGCTGGCGGAGATGCTGCTGGCGATCAAGATGGAACAGGAGCTGAGCAAGGACGAGATCTTCGAGCTCTACCTCAACAAGAGCTTCTTCGGCAACCGCACCTACGGCATCGGCGCCGCGGCCGAGTACTACTACGGCAAGTCGCTGCAGCAGCTGACCCTGGACGAGATCGCCACGCTGGCCGGCGTGCCCAAGTTCCCCTCCAGCGGCAATCCGATCAGCAACCCGGAGCGCAACCGCATCCGCCGCGACTACATCCTCGATCGCATGGTCGAGCTGAAATACATCGGCGCCGCCGACGCTGCGCAGGCCAAGGCGCAGCCCATGCACGCCACGCCGCACGAGCGTCCGGTCGAGGTCTACGCGCCGTACGTAGCCGAAATGGTGCGGCAAGAGATGATCGCCCGCTTCGGCGGCGACGTGCTCACCAAGGGCTACCACGTCACCACCACGATCGACCCGACGATGCAGGAAGCCGCCGACATCGCGGTGCGCCAGGGCCTGCGTGTGTACGACCATCGCCACGGCTGGAACAAGATCGAACAGCATTTCGACCTGGCCGCGGACGAAGACACCGCTACGATCGCAGCGCGCCTGCGCGGCATTCCGGCGCAGGCCGGCCTGTTCCCCGCGATCGTCGCCGGCACCGGCAACGACGGCAGCGCTACCGTGGTCCTGGCCGACGGCAGCGAAGTGGTGTTGCCCGGGTCCGCCGGCGCGCGTTGGCCGGGCAAGAGTCCGGCGGCGCTATACAAGCGCGGCGACGTGGCCCGCATCCGCCGAAGCGGCGAGAAAGACAAAGAAGAGTGGGTGATCGACCAACTGCCGCGAGCACAGGCGACACTGGTGTCGCTGGAACCTGAAACCGGCGCGCTGCGCGCATTGATCGGCGGCTACAGCTTCGCCGGCAACAAGTTCAACCGCGCCACGCAAGCGCGGCGCCAGCCGGGCTCCAGCTTCAAGCCCTTCCTTTACGCCGCCGCCTTCGAGCGCGGCTTCAATCCGGCCTCGATCGTGCTGGATGCGCCGGTCGTGTTCCGCGACCGCCGCGGCCATATGTGGCGTCCGCAGAACGACAGCGGCAACTTCGCCGGTCCGATGCGCTTGCGCGAGGCGCTGGTGCAATCGCGCAATTTGGTCTCCGTGCGTCTGCTCGACGCGATCGGCGTCGACTACGCGCGCCGCTACATCAGCCACTTCGGTTTCGACGAAGCGCAGCTGCCGCCCAACCTGTCGATGTCGCTGGGCACCGCGTCGCTGGCGCCGCTGGATGTCGCGCGCGGCTATTCTGTGTTCGCCAATGGCGGCTTCCAGATCAAAGCTTGGTTCATCGACGAAGTGAAGGACCGCGCAGGCCAGGTGATCTTCAAGGAGAAGCCGCCGACCGCCTGCCACAGCTGCGGCCAGCGCGTCGGGCAGGAACGCGCGGCGTCCAATATCGTCGATGGTTTCGACCTGAGCCCTGTGGCCGCCAAACCTGCCGAAAAACCCGCCAAATCGGGCAAGGGCGACGACAAGCAGCCCGACGCGATCCCGGTCGCCGCCGATCCCAACGCCGTGTTGGCGCCGCGCGCGATCGACGAGCGCGTCGCCTATCAGCTGGTGTCGATGATGCGCGATGTGGTCCAGCGCGGCACCGGCACCGCAGCCAAGGTGCTCAAGCGCGAGGACATCGGCGGCAAGACCGGCTCCACCAACGACCACCGCGACGCCTGGTTCTCGGGCTTCGGCGGCAACCTGGTGACCACGGTCTGGGTGGGCCGCGACGACTTCCGCTCGCTCGGCTACCGCGAATACGGCGGCAAGGCCGCGCTGCCGATCTGGATCGACTACATGCGCGTGGCGCTGAAGGACGTGCCGATCGCCCGCAACGATCCGCCCGAAGGGATGATCAAGGTATCGGTGGGCGCGAACGGCACCCTGCTGCCGGAAGGCAGCGGCGGCATCGTCGAATACGTGAAGGTCGAGGATCTGGAACGGATGGAGACCTACACCAACTACGATGCCGAACAGGCGCCGGACGAGGCCGCGTTCGACATCTTCTGAGTCCCGCTCTTCGTAGGAGCGGCTTCAGCCGCGAGCTCTTACCCACAAGCTCGCGCGAGCGTGAATGGAAGAGCTCGCGGCTGAAGCCGCTCCTACAAAAGCCGCTCTTGCGAAGAGCCGGCGGCAGGCACATTGACCTCACGCGCAAATCGGTTACAGTCGCCGCAGGCTTTGATCGGGAGCTCGCGACGATGCACCACGCCCGTCAGCACGCCGAGACGCGCACCCGCGAGCGCCGCCGCCGTCTCGCCTACGAAGCCGCGCGACTAATGGCTGAAGGCGGCATACGCGACTACCATCAGGCCAAGCTGAAAGCCGCGCAGCGGCTCGGCATCCACGACGACGCTTCATTGCCGCGCAACCGCGAGATCGAAGACGCGTTGCGCGAGTACCAGCGCCTGTTCCTCGGCGACGCGCAGGCGACAGGTTTGCGCACCCGTCGCGAAGCCGCGCTGCGCGCGCTGGAATTCTTCGCCGCGTTCGACGCGCGCCTGGTCGGCCCGGTGCTGGACGGCACCGCCGACGCCAACGCGCCGGTCACGCTGCAGCTGTACACCGACGATGCCGACGCGGTGCCGCGCTTCCTCGAGGAACACCGCATTCCGGCCGAAGCGCGCAGCCGCCATGTGCGCCTGGATCGCGAACGCGGCGACGTGTTCCCGGTGTGGCTGTTCAGTGCCGAAGACCTGACCTTCGACCTGACCGTGCTGCCGGCCGACGTGCTGCGGCAGGCGCCGTTGTCGAATGTCGACGAGAAGCCGATGAAGCGCGCGTCCGCTTCGCAGTTGCGGCAGCTGTTGGCCGACGACGAAATCGCGGGTTACGAAGCAAGCCCGTGAACCGGGTTCGCCCGCTTTTCGTAGGAGCGGCTTTAGCCGCGAGCTCTTTCCACACGAAACCGCGACCCAAAGAACTCGCGGCTAAAGCCGCTCCTACAAAAACACAGAGAAAGCAAAACGCCCCGCATGACGGGGCGTTTTTTATTGCGTACCGGATGCTGCGCGATCAGCGCTTGTCGACGCCGACGTATTCCCGCTTGTCGTAGCCGGTGTAGATCTGGCGCGGGCGGCCGATCTTGGCGTCCGGATCTTCCTGCTGCTCCAGCCAGTGCGCCACCCAGCCGGCGGTGCGGGCGATGGCGAACATGACGGTGAACATCTCGGTCGGGATCTTCAGCGCCTTGTAGATGAGGCCGCTGTAGAAATCGACGTTGGGATAGAGCTTGCGCTGCACGAAGTAGTCGTCCTTCAGCGCGGCCTCTTCCAGCTTGATCGCCACGTCCAGCAGCGGATCGTCGACGCCCAGCTCGTCGAGCACCTGGTAGGTCATCTCGCGGATGATCTTGGCGCGCGGATCGAAGTTCTTGTAGACGCGGTGGCCGAAGCCCATCAGGCGGAAGCCCGATTCCTTGTTCTTGGCCTTGTCGACCGCCGACTGGACGTTCTTCACCTCGCCGATCTCGGCCAGCATCTTCAGCACGGCCTCGTTGGCGCCGCCGTGCGCCGGACCCCACAACGCAGCTACGCCGGCGGCGACGCAGGCGTAAGGATTGGCGCCGGTGGAACCGACCAGGCGCACCGTGGACGTCGAGGCGTTCTGCTCGTGGTCTGCGTGCAGGATGAAAAGTAGGTCCAGTGCCTTGGCGGCGACCGGAGGCAACTCCAACGGCTCGCTCGGCACTTCGAACATCATGTGCAGGAAGCGGTCGACGTATTCCAGGTTGTTGCGCGGGAAGCGCACCGGCCAGCCGATCGAATAGCGATGGCAGGCGGCGGCGATCGTCGGCACCTTGGCGATCAGGCGGATCGCAGCCAGGCGACGCTGCACCGGATCTTCCAGGTCGAGCGTGTTGTGGTAGAAGCTGGCCATCGAGCCGATCATCCCGACCAGCATCGCCATCGGATGCGCGTCGTGGCGGAAGCCGCCGAGGAAGTTCTTGAACGCCTCGTGCATCATCGTGTGATGCGCGACCTCGTGGTCGAAGGCGTCGAACTGCGCCTTGTTGGGCAGCTCGCCGTTCATCAGCAGATAGGCCACTTCGAGGAAGCTCGACTGCTTGGCGAGCTGTTCGATCGGGTACCCGCGGTACAGCAGCACGCCGGCGTCGCCGTCGATGTAGGTGATGGCCGACTTGCAGGCGGCGGTGGCGGTGAAGCCGGGGTCGTAGGTGAAGCAGCCGGTTTCCTTCGGCACCTTGGCGATATCGATGCAGTCGTTGCCCAGCGTCGGTTTGATCACCGGCAGGGCGACCGACTTATCGCCGGCGTTCAACGTGACTTGATCCAGGTCGGACACGAGTGGCTCCTCGTAGGGCCGTGGCGCACCCGGAGGCGGCGGCAGCGGCAGGGGGTCGGACCGCGGGCTTGCCGCGATGCAGCATTATCGCATAGCCGCCCGAGGCGGGGCTCTAAACCAAAGTCCTATGGCCAGAGCCGCCCATCGCAGGAGCGAGCTTTTGTAGGAGCGGCTTTAGCCGCGAGCTCTTTCCCCACGCCGCGCCGATCCGAAGGCAAGAGCCGCGGCTAAAGCCGCTCCCACAAGAGCCGCAGCCGTAAACGCAAACGGCCGCCCAAAGGCGGCCGTCGCAGCGAGCCGTTAGGCCCGAACGCTTACTTGGTATAGCGGCGCTTGAACTTGTCGATGCGGCCGCTGGTGTCCATCACCTTGTGCTGACCGGTGTAGAACGGGTGCGAGGCCGACGAGATTTCGATCTTGATCAACGGATATTCGTTGCCGTCCTCCCACTTCACCGTCTCTTTGCTGCCGAGGGTGGAACGGGTCAGGAACTTGAAATCCGAGGTGACGTCCTGGAAGACGACAGCGCGGTAATCGGGATGTACGCCGTCTTTCATGGCGGGCACCAACTGTATGCGGGAAAGAGTCGGATATTGTAGACCGAGACCCCGCCCTGGCGCAAACCCTGATTTCAGGCCGTCAGCGGGCGGCCAGGGCCTCGCGGATAAGGGCCTGGAAGCGCTTTTCGTCGTAGGCCATCAGGATGGCGGCGTTGTCGGGCTGGCCGGTATGGGCCAGCCAGTCGACCACGGTCGTTCCCCGGGTGAGCCGGCCGTCCAGTTCGACCGCCACCGGGCGCTCCAGCACTTGGACGGCGCCTTCGGGGTGCAGGGCCTGGGCCATCGCCAGCGCATCGGCCGAATGCCAGCGCTCGCCGCGCCGCTCGGCCGACCAGGCGCGGGTCTGGCGCGAGATCTGGTCGTAGAACCGGGCCCGGGGCGAATCGGCGCTGAGCCAGCCGTCGACTTCGCGATGGAGCAGGCCATGCACCAGCACCGCCTCCCAGTCGACCAGGTCGAAGCGCGGGAAGGCTTCGAACACGATATGCGCGGCCTCCGGATCGAAATAGACGTTGAATTCGGCGGTCGGCGTGATGTTGCCATGGGCGCTGACCGCGCCGCCCATGACCACCAGCCGGCCGATCCTCTGCGGCAAAGTCGGATCCAGCTTGAGCGCCAGCGCCAAGTTGGTCAGCGGTCCCAGCGCCACCAGCAGCAGGCGGCCGGCGTGCTCGCGCGACAGCCGCAGGATCGCCAACGCGGCGTGCTCGGCCTCGGCATGGCGCCGGGCCGCTTCGTAGCCGACATCGCCGAAGCCGTCGCGGCCGTGCACGTAGCCCGCATCCGGGGACGGGTGCAGCAGCGGCGCCGACGCGCCGGCGAAGACCGGGACATCACCGCGTCCGGCCACTTCGCACAGTTTCAGCGCATTGCGTACGGTGTGCTGCAGGCCGACGTTGCCCGCGGCGACGGTCAGACCGACGATGTCGTGGTTGCGGTCGTTGAACGCCATCAGCAGGGCGAGCGCGTCGTCGACGCCGGGGTCGGTGTCGATCAGCAGGGGGATTTTGTCGGTCATGAGCGATAAGCGAACGGGGATCGCATAGCTTCGTGCTTTTCCCCCCTTTGAAAAAGGGGGGTTGGGGGGGATTTGCTTTTGCCCGCTGTTCGCCGGGAGTGGAAGCCAAAAGCAAATCCCCCTTAATCCCCCTTTTTCAAAGGGGGAAACAGCTAAGCCGACGCGTATCGCGCCGCGCCGCCTACCCAGCGTTGCACGATCCGATCGGCGGCGTCCGGCGACTCGGCCAGCAGCGCATCTGCGATCTCGCGCACCCGCGGCAGCAGCGCCGCATCGCGCGCCAGATCGGCGACGCGGAAGGCGGCCAAACCCGTCTGGCGCACGCCGAGCAATTCGCCGGGACCGCGCAATTCCAGGTCTTTTTCGGCGATGACGAAACCGTCGTTGGTCTGGCGCATCGTTTCCAGCCGCTGCTTGGCCATCATCGACAACGGCGACTGGTACAGCAGCACGCAGCTCGACGCCGCGCTGCCGCGCCCTACCCGCCCGCGCAGCTGGTGCAACTGCGCCAAGCCCAGGCGTTCGGCGTTCTCGACGATCATCAGCGACGCATTGGGCACATCCACACCGACCTCGATCACCGTGGTCGCCACCAGCAGGTCGATCGCGCCCTCCTTGAACGCGCGCATCGTCGCCTGCTTGTCGTTGGCCTTCATCCGCCCGTGGACCAGGCCGATGCGCAATTGCGGCAGCGACGCGGACAGGTTTTCATAAGTGCTCTGCGCCGCCTGCGCGACTACCTCATCGCTGTCGTCGATCAGCGTGCACACCCAATACGCCTGCCGCCCCTCGGCGCAGGCGCCGCGGATGCGCTCGATCAATTCGGGGCGGCGTTCGGCGCTCAGCACCACGGTCTGGACCGGCGTACGGCCGGGCGGCAGCTCGTCGATCGCGGACACGTCCAGATCGGCGTAAGCGGCCATCGCCAGCGTGCGCGGGATCGGCGTGGCGGTCATCACCAGTTGGTGCGGCACCGCGTCGCCGCCGGCGCCCTTGTCGCGCAGCGCCAGGCGCTGGTGCACGCCGAAGCGGTGCTGTTCGTCGACGATGGCCAATGCCAAATCGTGGAAGACCACGTTTTCCTGCATCAAGGCGTGCGTGCCGACGACCACCTGCGCCTCGCCGTTCGCGACCGCGTTCATGACGCTGGCGCGCGCTTTGCCAGTCACTTTGCCGGCGAGCCAGGCCACGCGCACGCCGAGCGGCTCCAGCCAGCCGCGCAGGTTGGCCAGGTGCTGTTCGGCCAGCAGTTCGGTCGGCGCCATCAACGCGGCTTGCTTGCCCGCCTCTATCGCAAGCAATGCCGCCATCGCCGCCACCACCGTCTTGCCGCTGCCGACATCGCCCTGCACCAGCCGCAGCATCGGCACCGGCCGGGCGAGGTCGGCGCGGATCTGTTCGAACACGCGCTGCTGCGCGCCGGTGAGCGCGAACGGCAGGGAGTCGCGCAGCCGCGTTGCGAGCGCGTCGCCTTTCTTCAACGCCGCCGCGCGCTGCTGCTGCAAGGCGATGCGCTGCCGGCGCAGGCTCAGGTGGTGCGCCAGCAATTCCTCCAGCGCCAGCCGCTGCTGCGCCGGATGCGTGCCGGCCGACAAGGCCGCGAGATCGGCCTCGCGCGGCGGCCGATGCGCCGTCAGCAAGGCTTGCTTCAACGATGGCAGTTTCAGGCTGGCGCGCAGCGGCTGCGGCAGCAGTTCCAAGGCTTCTTCGTCGGGCAGCCTGTCCAAGGCCTGGCCGATCAGTTTGCGCAGCGTCGCCGGGCCGATACCTTCGATGGTGGGATAGACCGGATCGAGCCGTTCGCCGAGCTCGGTGGCGTCTTCGTCGTCGAGCAAGCGATAGCTCGGATGCACGATCTCCAGCCCGTGCTGTCCCGCGCGCGGCGTGCCGTAACAGCGGATCCGCGCGCCGGGGCGGAACTGCGCGACCTGGGCGGCGCGGAAATGGAAGAAGCGCAGCACCAGGGTGGATTGCGAATCGTCGCCTACCGCCACGCGCAGCATCGGCTTGTAGCGGAAACCGCGCTCGACCGCCTCGACGCGGCCTTCCACCTGCGCCGCGACGCCGGCCTGCAGTGCGCGGATCGGCGTGATCGACGTGCGGTCCTCGTAGCGCCGCGGCAGCTGCATCCACAGGTCCTGCAGCGTCAGCAGCCCGCGCGCCGCCAGCTTTTCGGCGACGCGCGCGCCGACGCCGGGCAAACTGCCTAGCGTAAGGTGTGCGGGATCGACGGCGGCGTCGGATCGGGAAACCGGCATCCGCCAAGCATGCCGTGATCGCGCGCAAACAAAAACCCCGGCGCCGTTGAGCGCCGGGGCTCCCCAAAGACTGCGGGACAGACGGTGTTCAGAACTTCAGGCTGACCTCCATGCCGTAAGTGCGCGGCTCGGTGATGCGCGCGCCGACGGTGCCGAGCACGGTCTTGCCGTAGGTGCCCAGCGAATTGATGTACTGGTTGTCGCCCAGGTTGTTGCCGTAGATGGCCCAACCCCAGCGGCCCTGCGCCGACGTCCAGGCGATGCGGGCGTCGGTGAGGTTCTGCGCCTCGCCCAGGTCCAGCGCCGGGCTGACGCCGCAGGCACCCTGCGACACCGATTCGTCGTTGCAGCGGGTCTTGCCGCGATAGGCATGGCGCAACACGAACCGCACGTCGCCGTTGTCGCCCAGGTTCCACAAGTAGTCGATGCCGGCGGCGAAAGACCAGTGCGGCGTGCCGGTCGGCTCGCCGGCCAGGTCCACGCCCTGCGGGTTGACGTATTCCTTGTAGGTGGAATCGATGTACTCGGCGTTGAAATCCAGACCCAGGCCTTCGGTAGCCTGCCAGCGCGCATCGAAATCCAGGCCCCAGGCTTCCAGGTCGGAAGTGTCGACCACGAAACGCGGAATCTCGGTGGTCATGTCCAGCACCACCGCCTGGCGGTTGTCGTACACGTAATAGAACGCCGAAGCGTTGAACGACAGCCTGTAGTCCGGCAGCGCTTTCTTGATGCCGGTTTCGAAGTTCCACACTTCCTCGTTCTCGAACTCGCTGCCGATCTGCAGCGAGTTGAAGCCGCCGGCCTTGTAGCCCTTGGCCAGCGAAGCGAAGCCCATCGTGTTGTCGTCGAAATGGTAATCGGCGACCAGGCGCGGGCTGAAGTCGTTCCAGGACTGCGAAGCGCTGTTCTTGATGCCCTTGTTCAGCAGGGCCGGCGGATCGATGAAGGCGACATCGAAAACGAACTGCTCGCGCGGGAGTCCGATCGCGTCGAAGAAGCCGAGGAACTGCAACTGATCCAGCGCGAGGTCGAGCGACGGCGCATAGCGCAAGCTGTTGAACCAGGTGAAATCCTTCTCGTCGCGGGTGAAACGTCCGCCCAGCGTCAGGTTGAACTTGTCGTTGACGTGCCAGATCACGTCGCCGTATACCGCGTAAGCCTTGGTATCCAGCGTGTTGCGGAATGCCTCGTTCCAGCGATGTCCGCGCAGCGTCACAGGAATGCCGAAGGAGCCGGCAAGGTCGGATATGGGCCCGAACAGGCCGCCAGGCGCTTGTCCGAGATTGCTGAGGATGGTGTCGACCGCATCGGTGAACGTATTCACTTCGCTGGTCTGCTTCGCGCTTTCCTGGAAGTAGCTGGCGCCGGCAACCCAATCGATGCGATCGGTGCTGCCGGCGAACTTGAACTCCTGGTAGACGCTGTGGTTGCTCTCGGTATTGGTCGAATCGACGTACAGATTGCGGCGGTTGGTGCCGTCTTCGTCTACCGCGCGGTTTTCGGAATCGTAATCGCGCCAGGACGTGGTGGACGTCAGGCTGCCCCATTCGAAGGCGTGATCGACGATCAGCGTGACGCCGTCGAAGCGGCGGTATTCGCGGCTGCCTTCGGCATCGTTGGAAGTCGCGATCTTGCGCGGATCCAGGTATGCCGTTTCGTCGACCGGCAACGGCGGCACGCCCGGCGCCGCAGGCAGCGAAACGATGCCCGTGGTCACCTGCGCACGCTGGTCGAGCTTCTCGTGATCCCAGCTGAGGAACAAGTGGGTCGCATCGCCGAACGTCGTCTTGAATGCCGCGCGCGTGGCCCAGTTGTCCTCGGGATTGAGGTCCTGCCCTGTGACCGAATCGCGCACCCAGCCGTCGCTATGGTTGGCCAGCGCGTTGAAGCGGAACGCGGAATCCTCGCCGGTAGGCACGTTGAGCATGCCTTCCAGATAGGCCTTGCCGTAGTTGCCCAGGCGCAGCCTGGCGCGGCCTTCGAATTCGTCGACGGGCTTGCGGGTGATGATCGAGATCGCGCCGGCGGCGGTGTTGCGGCCGAACAGCGTGCCCTGCGGGCCTTTCAGCACTTCGATGCGCTCGACGTCGGTGAACGGCAACAGCACGCCGCCGCCGCGGCCGGCATAGACGCCGTCGACGTAGACGCCGACGGCAGGATCGGTGCCGATGCCGAAATCGTCGGTTTGGATGCCGCGCAGCTGGAAGCTGGGTTGGGTCGGCTGATTGCTGTTCACCACCAGGCCGGGCACGAAGCTGTCGATGTCGCCCAGATCTTCGGCGGCGACGTCGTCGATCAGCTGGTCGGTGACGACCTGCAGCGCGATCGGCACGTCCTGCAATTCCTGTTCGCGGCTCTGCGCGGTGACGATGATGCGGTCCAGCGTGACGGCATCGCGCGCGGCGGGATCCTGCTGCGCCGCGGCCGGTGCGGTTTGCGCCCAGGCGCTGAAGGCGAACGGCAATGCGCAGGCGCCGATCAGCGCGCGGCGCAGGCTGACGCCCAGGATATGTGGTTTCAACGACATCGCTTTCTCCCCTTCCGTTTGCGAATGTGGTGTTCTTGCTTTTCTTCTTCTCTTCTTCTCAGTTGCGCGGCCGGTCAGGCATCGCAACCGCCTTCCATCGCCGCGATCCAGTCCCGGATCAGCTCGACTCCCTCGCGATGCACTACGTCGCGGCCCAGCTCCGGCATCATCACCCCAGGATCGTCGCTGTCGATGCGGTACGCCAGTATCGACTCGTCCGGCTTGCCCGGCACTATGCCGAAACGGTGGCCGCCGGTGCCGCGCCCCGCGGCGATCGGCGGCTTGCACAAACCCAGATGGCGCGGTTCGTGGTCGCCCATGTCCAGCAGCAGGCCGGAAGTATCGGCCGGCCCGTGCGCGTTGTGGCAGTGTCCGCAATTGGCGTCCAGATAGGCGCGCGCCCGATCGTCCAGGCTGGCCCGTGCTGCATCGCGCCAATCCGCATTGCGCGGCACGCCGGTCGCCGGAACGCCTGCCAGGTAGCCGATTTTCGCCAGATGCCGCAGCTGGTTCTCGCTGCCGGACGCGTAGCCGTAATCGCGGTTCAGGTGCCGCGCCTTCGGCCCGAGCGGCTGTACCAGCCGCGTGGTGTTGTTCTCGGCATGGCAGCCGGCGCACTGGTTCTGGTCGGGCACCTGGTAGTTGAAGTCTTGGCGGCTGCCGTCGTCGGCGACCAACTGAAGCGCGACGCTGTCGCCGGTGCGCGCCAACTCGGCTTCGGTCTGTTCGGCGTTCCAGACATAGGCCAGCGCGACCCAGCCTTGCGCGCGATGCACCAGCAGCCGCGTCTCGATCATGCGCACGTTGCGCAGATCCAGGCCCTCGCCGGCGTGATCGCGCGACTGATCGTAGGTGCGCGCGACCGCGTCCTCTCCGCCGGTCGCTTTCGGGTAATAGAACGTCTTGCTGAGGATGGTGCCGACCGGGAAATCGAAACTCGCTTTCGGCTGGTATTGCGCGGCCTTGCCTTTTGGCATCCATACCGTGCGCAGCTTGTGCGCGTAATCGCTGAACAGCGGCGTGTTGAGGTCGAATGGCACGACGCCTTCGTTCAATGCAAGCTTGTCGCCGTCGCGGTATACGACGTGCCAGTCGCTGAGCTTGGCGGGATAGCCATCGGCGTGGAATGTCACGGCTGCCGGCTCTTGCTTGCAAGCAGACAGCAAGAGAACCAGCGACACCAGCAGCCCCCATGCCGTCATTCCCGCGAAGGCGGGACTGCGGAGGCCGAAGGCCGGAGCGAACATCTGCGTCAGCAGATGGCCCGCAGGGCGAGCGAAGCGAGTAATCCAGCGACTTCGCTTTAGCCCTCTCCCGCTTGCGGGAGAGGGTTGGGCGAGGGCGCGCGGAATGACAGGTCGCTTCGTCGCGATCTGGAGAGGTCTCAAAGTCGCTGGATTCCCGCCTTCGCGGGAATGACGGCCAAAAGCGGAAGTGCTGACGGTCTTGCTCAAGCCTGCTTCAACTCCACCGCCGGCAACTTGTCCAACGTGCATTTGAACGGCGCCGCATCCGCTTTCGGATTCTTGTTCTTGTTCGGCCCATCGGCATTGAGCACGCCGGACGCGCCTTCGATGCAGATCTGCGGGCCGCCGGCGCGCTTGGGATTGGCGTAGCCGTCCCACAGCACGTCGGGCAGACGGCCGTTCAAGCCGAACATCGCCACCTTCAGCGCCTTCAGGTCGAGCCCGTCCGGCGAATCGCCGCCGCCGGAAAAACGGTTGCCGTATACGTAAATCTTTTCCGGATAAGGATCGAAGGCCGCCGACGGCTTGTACTTGCCTTCGTATCCGGCCGAATAGTGGCTGGCGATGACCACATTGGCGGTCTTGTTGTCGGCGATGTCGTTGTCGAACACCTCGACCTCGTCGTTGGACATGATCACCACGCCCGAGCCGGCGGGCACGCTCGCCACCGCGGTGCCTTCGCGGCCGAAGTTGGCGGTGTTGTTCTTGACGATCTTGTTCTTGAACACGCGGGTCGTGTGGCCCGGCTGCGGCAAGTCCGGCATGTTGAACACCAGGATGCCGCCGGTGTTGTCGGTGGCGATGTTGTCGTACACGTCCGCGCCGATGCAGTTCTCGATCTCGATGCCGGCCACGTTGCGCTCGGCGCGGTTGCGGCGCACCACGATGCTCTGCGACTGGCCCACGTAGATGCCCGCATCGGACGCGCCGATCACCACCGAATCCTCGATCAGCACGTTCTTGGTCTGCACCGGGTACAAACCGTAGGCGCCGTTGTCGGTATCGGGTCCGTTGGTCCATTCCACCCGCACTTTGCGGATGGCGATGTTCTCGCCTTCGTTGACCTTCAAGCCGTCGCCCTTGCTGTCTTCGATCGCCAGGTTCTCCAGCGTGAAATCGCTGGCGTTGACGATCAGGCCCTCGGCGCCGCTCTTCTGGCCCTTGAAGCTGAGCACGGTCTTGTCCATGCCGGCGCCGCGGATGGTCACGCCGTCCACGCGCAGACTCAGGCTGCGGTCGAAGGCGAAACGGCCGGCCGGGATATCGATGACGTCGCCCGGCTTGGCGTCGAGCAGGCGCTCCTGCAATTGTTTCTGAAAGCCAGCGTCCGCCACGGGCGCCGGCGCTTCGCCGCGCCCGCAGCCGGCCAGCAGCATCGCCATCGCGATACCGCTCAACGTTCCGATCCGCACCATATCCGCCTCCCCGTTCCGCCTGTCCGCGGCGCCATGTCACAAACATGAAGTCTCCCGCCGTACGCACTCGCACGGAGAGGGCCGCCGCGGCATACTCATGGGGGGAAAAACGGACAAATTGCGTTCGATGGCCAGCAAAGCCTCGCTCGATCCGCGGTTAACCACCGCCGACACCGCCACCAACATCCTGGCCGGCCTATGCCTGCTGGCGGATGAGGCGGGGGTTTCCTGCGAGCCATGGCTGGCCGGACTGCCGCTGACCCGCGCCCAGATCGACGACCCCAGCGTGCGCGTCTCCTATCGCCAGGCCAGCCGCATCGTCGAAGCGGCGCTACGCGCGATGCCGCAGCCGGACTTGGGCCTGCGATTGGGCTGCCGCCAGAACATCGGCAACTTCGGCCTGCTCGGCCTGGCCATGATGACCGCGCGGACCTTCGGCGACGCGATCGGCATCGGCCTGCAGTACGCGGGCTTGTCCGGCAGCCTGATGGACCTGGAATTCGACACGTCCGATCCCGGCGCGATCGCGATGGTCGCGCTGCAGCGCGCGCCGGACGATCATCTGTTGCCCTTCCTGTGCGAAGAGTTGTTCGCGAGCACGCTGATGCTGTGCCGCGGCCTGATCGGCGAAGACTTCAAGCCGCTGCGGCTGGAACTCACCTATCCCGCGCCTGCCTACGCCGAACGCTATCGCGAAGTGTTCGCTTGCCCGGTGCAGTTCGGCATGGCGCGCAACCGCGTGCTGGTCGACGCCGCTTGGGCCGGACACAGGCTGCCGACCTACAACCCTGTCAGCGCGCAACAGGCCTTGGCCTTGTGCCAGTCGCAGTTGCCGCGCGAGCGCAAACCGAGCGAGATCGTCGCCGGCGTGCGCCGGCTGGTGCGCGAACGGCTGCGCGACAACCCCAAACTCGCGCAGATCGCCGCCGAACTGCATCTGACCGAACGCACCCTGCGCCGGCAACTGGCCGTCGCCGGCACGCATTACAAGGCGATCCACGACGACGCCCGCAGCGAGCGCGCCCAGGACCTGCTGCACGAAGGCCGGTTGCCTATCGCGCAGATCGGCGCCGAACTGGGCTTCAAGGATGCGCGCGAATTCCGGCGCGCGTTCAAGCGCTGGACCGGCGTGGCGCCAAGCGAAGTTCGCGAGCAGAAGACCCCGTAGCCCGGGTGGAGCGCAGCGATACCTGGGCTACGAAGACCTCCGAAGACTTTAGTCGAGCACCATCACCGCATCGACCTCGAACTGCGCGCCGCGCGGCAGCGCCGACACTTCGATGGTGGAACGTGCCGGATACGGCGCCTGGAAATACTCGGCCATCACTGCGTTGACCGCGGCGAACTGATCGAGGTCGGTCAGATAAAGGCCGACGCGCACCACATCGTCCATCGAACCGCCCGCCGCTTCGCAGACCGAACGCAGGTTGTCGAAGGCGCGGCGCGCCTGGGCCTGCACGTCGCCCTCGATCAGCAGGCCGCTGATCGGGTCGAGTGCGACTTGGCCGGATAGGTAAACGGTATCGCCGGCGCGCACGGCTTGCGAGTACGGGCCGATGGCGGCGGGAGCTTTGGCGGTGCTGATGGGATCGCGGGGCATGGTCACTCCGGAAAGCAGGATGCGGGAATGCATCAGGAATCGTCATCCCGGCGAAGGCCGGGATCCAGGCCTTCGATTGTAGCCAAGCGACGCGGGCTCTGGATCTCGGCCTTCGCCGGGATGACGGTTTTTGTTGAGCGACTTGATCAATCGCGTAGCCCGGGTAAGCGAAGCGCACCCGGGACCGAGCCGAGGCATGCGCCCGGGTGCGCTTCGCTTACCCGGGCTACAAGCGTTGGACGCCGTGCACCACGTTCAACCGCCGCACGCGCCGGATCACTTCCGCCAGATGCTTGCGGTCGTGCACTTCTATCGAGAAGCGAATGCCCGCAACGCTGGTATCCCGCTCCAGATACTCGACGCGATCGATATTGGACTCCGCCTGCGCGATCGCCGCGGCCACTTGCGCCAGCACGCCGGGCCGGTTTTCCACTTCGATGCGCAATGCGGCCTGGAAATCGCCGGACACCTCGCGGTCCCAGCCGATCGGCACCCAGCGTTCGGGCGACTTGCGGTAATCGACCACGTTCGGGCAATCCAAACGATGCACCACGATGCCCTTGCCGGTGGTGTGGAAACCCATGATCTCGTCGCCGGGCAACGGCAGGCAGCAATTGGCGAAACTGATCACGCCGCGTTCCTGGCCGGTGATCAGGATCTTGTCCTGCGGCAGGATCGCGCGGGCGGTGTCGAGCAGGTCGCCCGTGCCCGGCGCCTTGCGCGCGAGCGCTTGCGCCACCTGCACCGGCATGCGGTTGCCGAGCGCGATGTCGGCCAGCAGCGCTTCGAGCCGCGGATAGCGGAATTCGGCCAGATACGCGTCCAACTGCGCCGACGGCAGCCGTTCGAGCGAAGTGTTGAGATCTTCCAGCGCACGATCGAGCATGCGATGGCCCAACTGCACCGCATCTTCGTGTTCGAGATGCTTGAGCTGATGGCGGATCGCGGTGCGCGCCTTGCCCGAGACGACGAATTCCAGCCATTGCGGATTCGGCGCCGCGGACTTGGCGGTGATCACTTCGACGCGCTGTCCGCTCACCAACTTGGTGCGCAGCGGCACCAGCTTCTTGTCGACGCGCGCGGCGACCGCGTGGTTGCCGACGTCGGTGTGCACCGCGTAGGCGAAATCCAGCGCAGTCGAGTTGCGCGGCAACGCGAGGATGTCGCCCTTGGGCGTGAACAGGTAGACCTCGTCCGGGAACAGGTCGACCTTGACGTTCTCCAGGAATTCCAGCGACGAGCCGGTGCTGCGCTGCGACTCCAGCAAACCGGCGATCCAGCTGCTGGCGCGGCTCTGCGCGCTGTTGCCGGCGCCGCCATGCTTGTACGACCAATGCGCGGCGATGCCGCGCTCGGCGATCAGGTCCATTTCCTCGGTGCGGATCTGCACTTCGATCGGCGAGCCGTAAGGACCGAACAGCACCGTATGCAGCGACTGGTAGCCGTTCGCTTTCGGTATCGCGATGAAATCGCGAAAGCGGCCGTCGAGCGGCTTGAACACCGAATGCACCACGCCCAGCGCGTGGTAGCAGTCCGGCACTGCCGACACCACCACTCGGAAGCCGAACACGTCCATCATCTGGTCGAAGCTCTTCTGCTCGGCGCGCATCTTGGTGTAGATGCTCCACGGCGTCTTGACCCGGCCGACCAAGCGATGCGCCAGGCCTTCCATCGCCAGGCGCTGCGCCAGCTGCGACTGGATTTTCGCCAGCGCCTCGCGCCGCACCACCGGCTGCGTGCGGATGCGTTTTTCGATGACCGCGTGCCGCCACGGATGCAGCGCGCGGAAGCCGAGGTCCTGCAATTCGGATTTGAGCAGGTTCATGCCCAGCCGCTGCGCGATCGGCGCGTAGATCTCCAGCGTTTCGCGCGCGATGCGTTCGCGCGCTTCGCCCGTCTGCGCGCCGAGCGTGCGCATGTTGTGCAGGCGGTCGGCCAGCTTGATCAGGATCACGCGTAGGTCGCGCGACATCGCCAGCAGCATCTTGCGAAAACTTTCCGCGGCGGCTTCCTGGCGGTCGCGGAAGTGCAGCTTGTCCAGCTTGGTGACGCCTTCCACCAGCTCGGCCACGGTCTCGCCGAATTCGCCGGCGATGGCTTCGCGCGACAGCGGCGTGTCTTCGATGGTGTCGTGCAGGATCGCCGCGATCAGCGTCTCGGCATCCAGCCGCTGCTCGGCCAGCACCGTGGCCGCGGCCACGGGATGGGTGATGTAGGGCTCGCCGGATTTACGCGTTTGCCCGGCGTGCGCAGCGGCCCCTACCGCCCAGGCGCGGCGGATCAGCGCGCGCTGGTCGTCGCTGAGATAGGAAGCGGCGCTGTCCAGCGCCTGCACGTAGTCCGGTACGTCCTGCACCGACGGCGCGGGCGGCAGGGAAACGGCGTGGGCGGGCTCGGCGGGGGTCATGGGCTGAGCGTACGCGGGCCGGCCGGGGGCGGCAATAAAGCTCAAGGTATGGCGGCGTCAGGCGTAGACGGAGCGCCTAGTTTTTCCTCCCCTTTGAAAAAGGGGGATCGAGGGGGATTTGCTCTTGCTCTTGTCGTGGAAGTTGCCGTCAAAAAAGCAAGATCAAGAGCAAATCCCCCATCGGCCTTCGGCCGATTCGCCCCCTTTTGCCAAGGGGGCAACCGCAAAAAACTTAGAGATCGTCGCCTTTGGAGAGGTCGTCGTCCGCGACCACTTCGGCGGCGGCCCATTCCAGCGCCTCGCGCTCGGCGCGTTCCTTCTCCGCCTTCTCGACCTGATCGATGTAGTCCTGGTCGATGCGGCGCGCGGCGATCTCGCGCAGCGCCAGCACGGTGGGCTTGTCGGCGTGCTCGGAGTTGTCGATCTTGGATTCGACTCCGTTCGCCAGCTGGCGCGCGCGCTTGGCGGCCATCATCACGAGTTCGAAGCGGTTGTCGACCACTTCCAGGCAATCTTCAACGGTAATGCGGGCCATAGGCTTCCCGGCGGCCGCTCGGGCCGCTCATATCTATACGGAGGGGCGCGGATTGTAGCCAGGTCCGTGCCAAGAACGCAAGCGACTTCTTTATAAATCAATAAGTTAGATAGTATCTGGCAAAAGATTCTGCGGCCGATGCTTTTCGTAGGAGCTGCTTTAGCCGCGAGCTCTCCCCTCAAGGCCGCGCGAGCGTGGGGTAAAAGCTCGCGGCTAAAGCCGCTCCTACGAAAAGCAGGCTACTCGTCGGACAGCAGCGCAGTGATCAGCTTGGCGTGCCGCGCCACCTGGATGTCCTTGCGCAGCCGGCTGGCGACGAAGATGGCGCACATGTCGTCGACCGCAGTGTCGAAATGCTCGTTGACGATCACGTAATCGAATTCGCCGTAATGCGACATCTCTTCGCGCGCCGCCGCCAGGCGCTGGGCGATGGTGGCTTCGCTGTCCTGGCCGCGCTTGCGCATGCGCTCCTCGAGCGCGGCGCGCGACGGCGGCAGGATGAACACGCTCACCGCGTCCGGCACCCGCTGGCGCACCTGGCGCGCGCCTTGCCAGTCGATCTCCAGCAGCACGTCGCGGCCCTGCGCCAGCAGCGGTTCCACCGACTGCCGCGCGGTGCCCTTCCAGTCGCCGTGGACGCGGGCGTGCTCGAAGAAGTCGCCGGCGTCGATCATGGCCTGGAACTCCGCCTCGCCGATGAAGTGGTAATGCTCCGCGTGCCTTTCTCCCGGACGCGGCGCGCGCGAAGTGAACGAGATCGACAGCGCGATGTTGGCGTCGCGCGCCAGGCAGGCGTTGACGATGCTGGATTTTCCGGCGCCCGAGGGCGCGGCGACGATGAACAAGGTTCCGCGCATCGCTATTCCACCTTCGCGCCGCCGATCGGCAGCGGTTCCGCGACGATACGGTCGGCGACCGGATGCAACGCGATCTCCGGCAGCCGCTCCGCGACGGCGTCGTCCATCGACAGCCCCGTGTCGGGCATCGGCGTCTCGAACGCGCGTCGCCGCGCCTCCGCGTTGGGCCACACCGCATAGCCGTACCAGAGGCCGTCGTCGCCGCGATGCAGCCGCGAGCCCAGCGAGCCGCCGCGCGCCAGCAACGCATCGGTGCGGCGCGTCCAGGCCTCGACGAAATGCGCTTCCATGCCCGGCTTCAGCCGCCAGCGATAGAGGAAAGCGACCGCATGGGCGGCATCTGCGTTATTCAATGTTCTGCACCTGTTCGCGGATCTGGTCGATCAGCACCTTCAGCTCCACCGCCGCCTGCGAGGTGCGTGTATCGACCGATTTCGAGCCCAATGTGTTCGCTTCGCGGTTGAATTCCTGCAGCAGGAAATCCAGACGGCGGCCGACGGGCTCCTTCTGCGCCAATACGCGCCGGATCTCGACGATGTGGCTGTCGAGCCGGTCGAGCTCCTCGTCCACGTCGAGTTTCTGCAGCCACAGCACGAGTTCCTGCTCCAGCCGGCCGGGGTCGGCGGGCTGCGACAGGTCGGCCAGGCGCGCCTCGAGTTTCTGGCGCTGGCCGATGCGGATCAGCGGGATCAGCGTGCGCACGGTGGCGGCCTGCGCGGCGATGGCATCGACGCGCTCGGCGATCACGGCGGCCAATTGCGCGCCTTCGCGCTCGCGCGCGGCGACGAACTGCGCCAGCACCGTGTCGAGCAGCGCCAGCGCCTGGGCCTGCAGCGTTTCCGGATCGGCGCTGCGCGATTGCAGCACGCCGGGCAGTTGCAGCAGTTGTCCCAGCTCGGTGCGCAGGTTAGGAAAACGGCCGTCCAGGTCCTGCGCGACCGCGCTCAGTTGCGCCACCAACGCCTGGTTCAGCTCAAGGTGCTCGGCGGCGTCCGACGGACGCAGGCGCAGGGTCAGGTCGAGCTTGCCGCGCGAGATGCGCGCCGCGATGCGCTCGCGCAGGGCCGGCTCCAGCACGCGCAACTCTTCCGGCAGGCGCACGCCGATTTCCAGGAAGCGGTGATTGACCGCGCGCAGTTCGCAGCCGAGCACGCCGGCTTCGGTGTTGCGCTCGCCGGCGGCGAAGGCGGTCATGCTGCGGATCATGCAAGGGCCTGGAAGAGATGAAGGTGCCGATGTTAATGCACGCCGGGGCTTTTCCATGCATTCGGCGGTATCCTACTCGGCCGTTTTCGAGGCCTTCTCCCGATGTCCACCCTGTCCCGTCCCAGCGGCCGCGCGCCGGAGCAGATGCGCGAGGTCCGCATCGAGCGCGGCTACACCCGCCATGCGGAGGGCTCGGTGCTGGTGGCCTTCGGCGAGACCCGGGTGCTGTGCACCGCCAGCGTCGAGAACCGGGTGCCGGGCTTCCTGCGCGGCAAGGGCGAAGGCTGGGTCACCGCCGAGTACGGCATGCTGCCGCGCGCCACGCACAGCCGCAGCGACCGGGAGGCCGCGCGCGGCAAGCAAGGCGGGCGCACGCTTGAGATCCAGCGCCTGATCGGCCGCGCCTTGCGCGCCTGCGTCGATCGCGGCGCGCTCGGCGAACGCACCATCACGCTCGATTGCGACGTGCTGCAGGCCGACGGCGGCACCCGCACCGCGGCGATCACCGGCGCCTACGTCGCCCTGGTCGATGCGGTGCGTTGGCTGCAGGCGCGCAAGGAAATCGCCAAGAATCCGATCTTCGGCGCGGTCGCCGCGGTCTCGGTCGGCGTCTACCGCGGCGTGCCGGTGCTGGACCTGGACTACGCCGAGGACAGCGACTGCGACACCGACATGAACGTGGTGATGAACGACGGCGGCGGCTTCATCGAGTTGCAGGGCACGGCCGAGGGACACGCCTTTCGTCGCGACGAATTGAATGCGCTGCTGGCGCTGGCGGAGAAAGGCATCGGCGAGTTGCTTACGGCGCAACGCGAAGCGCTGGCGCAATAGCGTAGCCCGGGTAAGCGCAGCGCACCCGGGACGTCATACCCGTTCGCGGCGAAAGCCCCGGATGCGCTGCGCTTATCCGGGCTACGAGGACATGGAATGCAACGACACATCGGCGCGGTTTCGCTGCTCGTCCGCGACTACGACGAAGCGATCGCGTACTACACGGACAAGCTCGGCTTCGTCCTGCTCGAGGACACCGCACTGGACGGCGGCAAGCGCTGGGTGCGCATCGCGCCGCACGGCTCGAACGAAACCTCGCTGCTGCTGGCGCGGGCGGCGAACGAGCGGCAAACCGCCCAGGTCGGCGACCAGATGGGCGGCCGTGTCGGCTTCTTCCTGCACACCGACGATTTCCGTCGGGACCACGCTGCGATGTCGGCGCGCGGCGTAAAATTCGTGGAGCAGCCGCGCCAGGAAGCCTACGGCACCGTCGCGGTATTCGAGGACCTGTACGGCAACCGCTGGGACCTGTTGGAGATGAAGCCGTGAAACTGGTGCTGGCCAGCAGCAACCCCGGCAAGCTCGAGGAATTGCGCGACCTGCTCGCCGACACGGGCATCGAACTGATCGCGCAAAGCGATCTGGGCGTCGGCGATGCGGAAGAAACCGCGACCACCTTCGTCGAAAACGCGCTGCTCAAGGCGCGGCATGCCGCCGCAGCCACCGGCCTGCCCGCGTTGGCCGACGATTCCGGCATCTGCGTCGACGCGCTCGGCGGCGCGCCCGGGTTGTACTCGGCGCGCTATTCGGGCGCGCACGGCGACGCGCAGGCCAACATCGACAAACTGCTCGGCGCCCTGCGCGGCAAGCCAGTCGAACAGCGCACCGCGCATTTCTATGCGGTGATCGTGATGCTGCGCCATGCCGGCGATCCGCAGCCGATCATCGCCGAAGGCGTCTGGCCCGGGCTGATCCTGGAAGAACGGCGCGGCGACGGCGGCTTCGGCTACGACCCGGTGTTCTTCGACCCGCAGACGGACCGCTCGGCGGCGGAACTCGAACCGAGCCTGAAGAACCGCATCAGCCACCGCGGCCGCGCCCTTGCCGCGCTGCGCGAAAAACTGCTCGCAGCCATCGGGTAACCGATATGTTCGTCGTCATCTGGCAATACAAAGTGCGCGAAGGCGCGGAGCCCGCGTTCGAAGCCCTGTACGGCAGCGATGGCGCCTGGGTCGCGCTGTTCGCCGAGTATCCGGCGCATCTGGGCACCGAATTGCTGCGCGGGGAACGCCCGGACACCTACCTGACGATCGACCGATGGTCTTCGGAGGACGACTATCTCGCTTTCCTCGTCGATGCGCAGCCGCGTTACCAGCGCATCGACGAGGAAGGCGACGCACTGACTGCGAGCGAACACCGCATCGGCACCTACCGAACATGCTGACCGCGACCCCGCCGCTGTCGCTGTACGTGCACCTGCCCTGGTGCGTGCGCAAATGCCCCTACTGCGACTTCAACTCGCACGAAGGCCGCGGCGCGCTGCCGTTCGAGCCTTATGTCGACGCTTTGATCGCTGACCTGGACCACGACTTGCCGCTGGCGTGGGGACGCACCGTGCAGACGGTGTTCTTCGGCGGCGGCACGCCCAGCCTGTTTCCGGCCGCAGCGGTCGACCGTTTCCTGCAGGCGGCTTCGTCGCGGCTGCGTTTCGCGCCCGGGCTGGAAATCACCCTGGAAACGAACCCGGGCACCGCCGAGCACGGCCGTTTCGAGCACTACCTGGCCGCCGGCGTCAACCGGCTCAGCTTCGGCATCCAAAGCTTCGACGACGGTTGCCTGCAGCGCCTGGGCCGCATCCACGACAGCCGCGAGGCGGAATATGCGGTGAAGCTGGCGCAGGACGCCGGCTTCGACAATTTCAACCTCGACCTGATGTACGCGCTGCCGCAGCAAACGCTGGCCATGGCCGAACGCGACATCGAACGCGCGATCGCGCTGCATCCCGCCCACATCAGCCATTACCAGCTGACCCTGGAACCCAACACGCTGTTCGCGGCCAAACCGCCAGCGGGCATACCCGAGCACGACGATGCCTGGGACATGCAGGAACGCTGCCAGGCGATGCTGGCCGCATCCGGTTATGCGCAGTACGAAGTGTCGGCCTACGCGCGACCGGACCGGCAGTGCGCGCACAACCTCAATTATTGGCGCTTCGGCGATTACCTGGGCATCGGCGCCGGCGCGCACGGCAAGCTGACCTTGGGCTCGGAGCAATCGATCCTGCGCCGCTGGAAGGTCAAGCATCCGGCCGAATACCTCGCCAAAGCCGGCAGCGCCGAGGCGATCGGCGGCGACGAGTACATCGCGCCGGAACGGCGGCCTTTCGACTACATGCTCAATGCGCTGCGGCTGAACGAAGGCTTCTCGCTGGCGAGCTTCGAAGCCGGCACCGGACTGGATCGCGCCGTCATCGACGAACGGCTGAATACGGCGCGCGACCGTGATTGGCTGTCGATCGATGGGGACCGCGTGGTGCCTACGGAACTGGGACGCCGATTCACTAACGATGTGATCGCGGTGTTTCTGACGGACTGAGAGCGCGAGTTCCGCTCCCTATTCCGCTTGCGGGAGAGGGCTGGGGTGAGGGCGTGCGAAATCTCAGATGGCGTCAAACCAATGATCGTGCGGCGTCGGACTTCGAACGCTTGACGCGACCTGCCATATCGCGCGCCCTCTCCCAACCCTCTCCCGCAGGCGGGAGAGGGCTAAAGCCAGGTGCTCGCCATTTCACACGCTCGCATCGCCGCGTAGCTCACTCTCACAGCATGCTCGACGCCCTCACCGTGCAATGCCCCTACTGCGGCGAACGCTTCGAGGCCCTGGTCGACGCCAGCGCCGGCGACGCCGCATACATCGAAGACTGCCCGGTGTGCTGTCGGCCGATCGCGCTCCACCTGCGGCTCGACGAGGAGGGCCAGCCGGCCGCCCTGGAAGCCTCGCGCGACGACTAGCCGCAGCCGGCCGGGCGCCGATGGCCGCCTATCCAGCCGCAGTGCGTTACTCCCGCTTATATGGCGCTGGCGGCGCCGGCCATGCTATTTAACGGAATACGATTTTCGCGGGGAGCGAAAATGGGGCAGGCCATGGTGCATCCCAAAGACAGCCAGTCCTCGACGCTGGTCGGCAGCGATCTGCCGCCGCGCGTACGCAGCGCGCTGGAGCAACTGCTGTCGGTGGTCTCCGAAGAGATCGTGCGCGGCCTGGGCAAGATGCTGAACGAGTTGGAGCAGCAGTTGTTCCAGCAGGCCAACCATGCCCGCAATGCCGCCGCCCAAGACGACCAGTTCAACGCGCTGCGCAACTTGCGGTTGACCCGCGCCGATTTCATCCCGCTCTACCTGCACGGCCTGGAAGACACGCTGGCGCGGCTGCGCGCGCCGCGCCCGGAAGCCGAAACGGCGGCCGCAACAAAATCCGGCAGCCAGCAATGGCAGTTGCTGGACCGCGATTCCGACGACGAACACATCATGCTGCGCGACCTGGCGGTGCGTTACGAATCGCGCGCCACCCTGACCCTGTACCTGCTCGGGCAGCGCTTCGGGGTGATGGCCGGTGCGCCGGCCTTTGAGACCGATCGGCTGCCGGTGGGTCCGCGCGCCCTGCTGCGCATCGCCGAGGACACCGCCAAGGCCCTGCACCACGACGGCGTGCTGCGGATGCTGCTCTACCGCGCGTTCGAGCACCACGTGCTGGCCGGGTATCCGACTCTGGTCGAGCTGATGAACGAATCGCTGGGCAAGGCCGGCATCCTGCCGGGCCTGGAGTTCGTGCCGGCCCGGATCCGGCCCGCATCCCAGACCCGCAGCGAAGCCGCCGAGGCCGCTCCCGCCAAGCCCGCCGCGGCCGGCAAGACCGCCGGCGATTCCGCGCAGGCGCCCTACACCGGTTGGCTGGGCCAGGCCAATGCGCCCAGCTCGGCCGACGACGCCATGCAGTTCGCCTTGCTGCAGCAGCTGCTGTCCGGCCGCCGCGGCCTGATCGGCAAGTTGCAGGCCGGAAGCCAGGCGCCGGACGCCGAAGCGCTGGCCGCGCCCGCGCTGGACGAGATGCTGGGCACGATCCAGCGCAAGCCCTCCGGCACTCCGGCTTCGCCGGAACGCAAACGCTCGCTGCGCGACGTGCAGCAGGCGGTGCTGGCGATGGCGCGGCAGCAGCGCGGCAGCGCCGCCACGCTGTCTCGCGACGACAACGACACGTTCGATCTGCTCGGCCTGCTCTACACCGAACTCGAGCGCGAAGTCCGCGACGACACGCTGGCCCGCGAGCTGCTCGACCGCTTGCAAGTACCGCTGCTGCGCCTGGCGCTGCAGGACCGCGCGTTCTTCGTGCGCAGCGAACATCCGGGACGCATGTTCCTGAACACCGTCGCCGAGTCCGGTGCGTCGTGGCTGGGCGAGGACGGCGTCGATCCGCACTTCGAGAACCAACTGGCGCAGACGGTCGAGCGCGTCGTCAACGATTACCAGGGCGACGTTCAAGTCTTCGAGCAGGCCAACGCCGACCTGCAGCAGCAACTGCAGGTGCAGGCGCGCCGCGCCGAAGTCAGCGAGCGCCGGCACGTGGAAGCCGCGCGCGGCAAGGAAAAACTGGCGGTCGCCAAGCAGCGTGCCGCCGTGGTGCTGGACGAGCTGCTCAAGGACAAGCAGCTGCCGCGCTTCGTGCAGACCCTGCTGCGCCAGGCCTGGGCCGACGTGCTGACCCTGGTGCTGCTGCGCAACGGCGAATCCTCCGAACTGTGGCGTACGCATCTGGATGCCACCCAGCGGATCATCGAAGTCACCTGCGCCAAGGATTCCACGCTCGACGCCGACCTCGCCTCGCAGATCGAGCAGTCGATGCTGCAGGTCGGCTATCACGCCAGCGAAGCCACGGCGATGGCGCGCCAGCTGAGCCGCGCGCCGACCGAGAGCGACGACGCCGCATCGCGCACCGAACTCACCGTCAAGCTCAAGTCGCATACGCGGCTGGGTGAGGACACCGCCGCCAAGAAGCCCGAGCCGCGGCCGCGCAACGGCGAGGAACAGTCCTGCTACGACTACCTGCGCTCGCTGCCGTTCGGCACCTGGATGGAATTCACCAGCAATCAGCAGGGCGACAAGACGCGCCGGCGCCTGTCCTGGTACAGCCCGGTCACCGACAACGCGCTGTTCGTCAACAACCGCGGCCAGCGCGTTGCGGAAATGACGCTCGATCACCTGGCCCGGCTGATGGCGCAGCAGCAACTGCGCGTGGTGACGGTGGAGAGCAGCCGCGTGGTCGACCGCGCCTGGCAGGCCACGCTATCGGTGCTGCGCAGCTTCGCAGGCCAGAGCGAACCGCAACCCGTATGGACGGCACCGACATGAGCACGCCTGCGGCCACACCCGAATTCCGCCGTGCGCGACGACGCAAGGCGATCGAGCGCATCAACGTGATCGACGCCATGACCGAAGCCACCATCGGCCAGCTCGGCAACCTGTCCGAATCCGGCCTGCTGCTGATCGCCAATACGCCGCTGCGCGAGGACGCGCTCTACCAATGGCGCTTCCTGCTGCCGCAGCCGGGCGGCGGCGACGCCATCGTCGAATGCGGCGCGCAAGTGCTGTGGATGGACCGCGCCAGCGCCAACGGCCAGTTGTGGGCAGGTGCCCGCTTCATCCTGCTGCCCAAGACCGCGCATGAAGCGCTCAACGCGTGGGTGGAAGCGCCCGGCGGCGAATACGAATAAACCGCGCCCGAGCGGCGTTGCGGGATAGGCCCGACGGCACCTGCGGCGCGAACGCGTTTGCGGCAGAATCGGGGCCCCCTACTCCGACACCGTCCGCAATGGCCTCGTCCGATTCCAACGCGCAAGATTTCCGTCAGCCGGATTTCAATAAGCCGGATTTCAATAAGCCGGATTTCAATAAGCTCTACGTCGAACACCTCTCCACGCTCGAACAACGCGCAGACCAAGCCCTGTCGCGCGCCGGCTTCGACCATCTGGTCGTGCCCAGCGGCACGCTTCACTACCAGGTCTTCGACGACCGCGATTATCCGTACGCGGTGAACCCGCAGTTCAAGGCCTGGCTGCCGCTGACGCGCGTGCCCAACAGCTGGCTGGTCTATACCCCGGGCGACAAGCCCAAAGTCGTCTACTACCAGCCGTTCGACTACTGGCACGTGGTGCCCGACGCGCCGAGCGGCTGGTGGGTCGACCATTTCGACATCGCGATCATCCGCAAGCCAGAAGAAGCGTTGCAGCACCTGCCCAAGGACGCGGCGCGCTGCGCCATCCTCGGCGAACCGCAGAGCGCTCTGGGGGCGTTCGTGCCGAACAATCCCGAAGCGGCGATCGACTATCTCGAATACCAGCGTTCGTACAAGACGCCGTACGAAATCGCGATGATGCGCGAAGCGCAGCGCAAGGCCGTGCGCGGCCACCGCGCCGCGGAGCGCGCGTTCCGCGCCGGCGCCAGCGAATTCGGCATCCATCTGGCCTACTGCCAGGCGGTGGGCCAGGACGCGGGCGAACTGCCGTACAACAACATCGTCGCGCTGAACGAGCACGGCGCCGTGCTGCACTACACCGAACTGGGCCGCTTGCCGCCCAAGCCCGTGCGCAGCTTCCTGATCGATGCCGGCGCCAGCTTCCACGGCTACGCCAGCGACATCACCCGCACCTACGCCGCGGACACCAGCGGCGAGTACCAGGCGCTGATCGATGCGGTCGACGCGGCCCAGATCGACATGGGCCGGAAGGTGCGTGCCGGCGCGGACTACAAGCAGCTGCATATCGACGCGCACCTCACGCTGTCCGGCATCCTCAAGGATTTCGGCGTGATCAAGGTCTCGCCGGAGGCCGCGCTGGCGACAGGCGTCAGCTCGGCCTTCTTCCCGCATGGCCTGGGCCATCCGATCGGGCTGCAGGTGCACGACGTCGCCGGTTTCGCCGAATCCGATCGCGGCGGCAAGATCCCGCGCCCCGAAGGCCATCCCTACCTGCGCATGACCCGCAAATTGGAGCCGGGGATGGTGGTGACGATCGAGCCCGGCATTTACTTCATCGACATGCTGCTGGACGAGGTGAAGAACAACGGCCACGCCGACAGCGTCGACTGGACGCGCATCGACGCGTTCCGCCCGTTCGGCGGCATCCGCATCGAAGACGACGTGCAGTGCACGGACGGCGAGCCGGTCAATCTGACGCGACCGGCATTCGCCGAAGCGGCCGCGTAGACCGCGGCTTCTGTGGGAGCGGCTTTAGCCGCGAGCTTTTCAAGTTGCGGCAGGACTTCAAGAGCTCGCGGCTAAAGCCGCTCCCACTACAGACCGACAACGCACTTGCATGCCACTCGGCGCCGGCCTAGCCTCACGCGAATGCCCAGCGCCGGTAGGAGGTACGCCATGCGCATCGCCCTCTTTTGCCTGTTCTTGATCGCGTTCGCCGGGTGGGCGGCACCCGCAAGCGCGCAAAGCGACGCCGACAAGCAACGCGAACAACGCCAAGCCTTGCTGGAAAAGCACAAAGGGGACTTCGATTACCTGCTCGGCGACTGGGAATTCACCGCGAGCAACGGCGATTACGGCAAGTTCCGCGGCTATTGGAGCGCGACTAGGCTGTCCGGCGGCCAGATCATGGACGAGTACCGCGTCGTCGGCGACAAGGACGAAACCTACTACGTCACCACCACCATCCGCGCCTACAACGCCGGACTCGACCGCTGGGAATTGATCGGCATGGACGGCGGCGGCGGCCTGCAGGATTTCGGCACCGGACAACGCGATGGCGGAGAGGTGCGCATCGAACAGCGCTTCGGCGTATCGGGTCCGCATCCGTCGTTCTGGAAAATACGCTACCGCAACATCCGGCCGGATGCGTTCTCCTGGAGCGCCGACCGCTCGCTCGACGACGGCAGGACTTGGACAAAAAACTACCAGACGCTGGAAGCGCGTCGGATAGGTCCGGCTCGAACATTGCCTGCGCTCACTTCGCCCGGAAGAAAATCCGCAGGCGCGGAAGCGCCGAACGAACAGCGCCCTTCGCCATGAGACTACGCATCGACGGCATGGCGCCGCTGCTGCAGGTATTCGACATGCCGGCGTCGCTGGCGTTCTATCGCGATATTCTCGGCTTCGAGCGTGTCGACGACTCCGGAAACGGCGACGGATCGGATTGGGTATGGCTGCGGCTGGACGGCGTCGACTTGATGCTCAATACGGCCTACGAAGCCGACGATCGACCCGCATCGCCCGACTCCGCCCGGATCGCCGCGCATCGGGACACGGGGCTTTTCTTCGGTTGCGGAGACGTCGATGCCGCCTACGCATACTTGCTATCCAGAGGACTGCATCCGGAACCGCCGAAGGTCCAGAGCTACGGCATGAAGCATGCTGTATGTCGCCGACCCGGACGGATACCTACTGTGTTTCCAGCATTCCGCCTGAAAACCCGCTTTCTTGCCGGACCCGCTTTTGCTCCTACAAAAAGCCCACAACGTGGGCGGATCAGCGCTCCGCTGCCATGAAAGCTTCGATCTCGTCCGCGCTGCGCTCGAGCTGGCCGGTCAACACCTTATGGCCATCCTTGGTGACGACCACGTCGTCCTCGGTGCGGATGCCGATGCCGCGCCATTTGGCGTGGACCGTCTTGTCGTCCGGCGGGATGTAGAGGCCGGGCTCGATGGTGAACGCCATGCCCGGTTCGAGCAGGCGCGATTCGCCGTCGATGCGGTATTCGCCCACGTCGTGCACGTCCAGGCCGAGCCAGTGCCCGGTCTTGTGCCGGTAATAGCGCTTGTAGTGGCCTTCGGCGATGTTCTTTTCCAGCTTGCCTTTCAGCAGGCCGAGCGTGAGCAAGCCTTCGGTGAGCGTGCGTACCGCCGCTTCGTGGCCGGCCTCGTAAGCCACGCCGGGCCGCGCCTGCGCCAGCGCGGCCTGCTGCGCGGCGCCGACCAGGTCGTGCAGCGCGCGCTGCTCCTTGCTGAAACGGCCGTTGACCGGGAACGTGCGGGTGATGTCGGACGCGTAGCCGCGGTATTCGGCGCCCGCGTCGATCAGCACCAGATCGCCGTCCTTGGCTTGCGCGCTGTTGGCGCGGTAGTGCAGCACGCAGGCATTGGCGCCGGCGCCGACGATGCTGCCGTAAGCCGGCTCGGCGTCGCGGCTGCGGAACACGCGTTCGATGTCGGCCTGGAGTTCGTACTCGCGGACGCCGGGCCGGGCCGCGCGCATCGCCGCACGGTGCGCTTCGACACTGATGTCGGCGGCGCGCTGCATCAGCTTGAGTTCGTCCTTGGATTTGAACAACCGCAATTCGTCGAGCAGGTGGCCCAGTTCCAGGAATTCGTGCGGCGGCTGCGCGCCCTGCCGCGCCTGCGCACGGACGCGATTGAGCCAGCCGATCAGTTTCAGGTCGAACTCGGTGTCGCGGCCGAAGTGGTAGTAGACCCGGGTGCGGCCTTCGAGCAGGCCGGGCAGGATCTCGTCGAGATCGTCGATCGGATAAGCGTCGTCCAGGCCGAGTTTTTCCACCGCACCCTCGGGCCCCAGCCGCGGGCCGTCCCAACCTTCGCGGTCCGGATCGCGCTCGCGGCAGAACAGCAGGCTTTCGCCGTGGCTGCGGCCGGGCACCAGCACCAGCACCGCTTCGGGCTCGGCGAAGCCGGTCAGGTACCAGAAATCGGAGTCCTGCCGGTAGGGGTAATGCGTGTCGCGGCTGCGGATGCGTTCCGGCGCGGCGGGCAGGATCAGGATGGCGTCGTCGCCGGCGATCCGCATCAGCTGCTTGCGGCGCTTGGCGTAACTGCTGAGGGAAATGCCGGTGGCGAGGCTCATGGTTTCGCTATGGAATGTGATGCCTTGGAGAAGCGATCGCACTTGTGGGAGCGGCTTCAGCCGCGAGCTTTTTGTCTAGCCTGCGCTCCAAAGAGCTCGCGGCTGAAGCCGCTCCCACAAAAGCAAATCGCATTTTGATGCTAATTCAATCTATGCCGGTGCCGCGGCCCCATCACGCAGTCGCCGTGCAGCAGCAAGGCCGCCACGCGCACGAATTCCTCGATCTCGGCGTAGGCGGCTTCGTCTTCCTCGTCGCCGTCGGGCTCGGGCGTGGCCGCGGCCAGCCTGGCGAGGTCCTCTAGCGCTTCGCGGCCTTCATCGGACAAGGGCGGATCCTTGCCGGCGGCCAACCCGAAACCGCCGAGAAAACCGCGGCACCAGTCGAACAGGGCTTCGCTCCGCTCGGCGAGCGGGGCATCGTCGTCGGGCAGCAACAGCGCGAAGCCGAAATCGCGGTCCTCGAACTGGGAGCGGCTGACCGCATGCATCGCCTCCAGCGCGCCGCCTTCGGCCGCGCGCGGCGCCTGGTCGTCCGCCAGCACTTTCGCCAGCCAATCGGGCGAGTCCGCGCCGCCGCCGGCCATCCAGCCGCATGCGGCGCCGTGCAGTTCCGACGGCGTGATGGACAGCGTCAGCGCTCGCGCTTCGGCTTCGACACTGGACCAACTGGGCAGATCGTCGGACACGGCAGGACATGCGGGGGAAAGTGGATGCAGTGTAGCAATGCGAGGGTTCGCCCACGCTTGTTGTCGGCGACAGCCCGCCCCTACACTGCCCCGCACCCCATCCCGACGGCCCGCCATTCGTGCGCATCTTTCGCAAGGCAGCGACATGCTTCCGTCCGGCGCTTGTGGCCTGCCTGGCGGCCGCGGTTGCCTGCGTCGCGCAGGCCGGCACCCTCGACCGACTCGGCTCGGCCCTGCCGCAGCCCGCTTGGCCGGCCGGTTCGGGCGCCGCAGCTGGCGGGCCATTGCAGCGCTTGCTCCACGTTCGGAGCGCGGCGGGCGCAGAACCGGCCGCGGCCCTGCCCGCAGCGGGCACGCGTACCGCAACGCCGTCGCCGTGGCGCAGCCTGCAGGCCCTGCTGGCCATGTCGGCGCTGCTGATCGCCGCCGGCGCGAGCCTGGCGTGGTGGTTGTGGCGCCGCCGCCTGCAGGCCGAGCGCGGCTATTTCGAGCAGATCCGCGAGCGCGAGGAGCGCTTGAAGATCGCGCTGTGGGCCTCGGGCGAGCATTTCTGGGACAACGACCTGACCACCAACGCCGCGCACGTGCTCAGCGTCGACGATCCCGGCGACAAGCCCGGCACCACGATCCGCAACCTGCACTTCGCCAACTTGGAACTGGAAGTGCACCCGGACGACCTGCCCACCGTGCGCCAGAACATGCAGGCCCACATCGAAGGCCGCACGCCGATGTTCGTATCCGAACACCGCGCCCGCAACCGCGACGGCAAGTGGGTATGGATCCGCGCCCGCGGCCGCGCCGTGGCGCGCGACAAGCAGGGCCGCGTCACCCGCGTGGCCGGCACCGCGCGCGACATCAGCGACCGCCGCGACGCCGACCGCGAGCGCCGCATCGCCAGCGAAGTGCTGCGCAGCATGAACGAAGCGGTGTCGGTGCTGGACGAGAACTTCGTGTTCGTGGCGGTGAACCCGGCGTTCTCCAAGACCACCGGCTATTCCGAGGAGGAGGCCATCGGCCAGTCCGCGAGCATCCTCGACAGCCCGCAGCACGACGAGGATTTCTATCGCGACCTGCGCGCGCAGGTGACCCGGGACGGCCACTGGGCCGGCGAGGTATGGCAGCGCCGCAAGAACGGCGAAGATTTCCTGTGTTCGCTGGAATCGATCAGGGTAGAAGGCGCCATCGACCAGCGCAACCTGTACGTGGCGGTGCTCAGCGACATCACCCACGCCAAGCGCACCGAACACGAGCTGCGCCTGCTGGCCAACTACGACACGCTGACCAACCTGCCCAACCGCAGCCTGCTGTCCGAACGGCTGTCGCAGGCGATCGTCAACGCGCGCCGCGAAGATACCCGCATCGCCGTGCTGTTCCTGGACCTTGACCGCTTCAAGGATGTGAACGATTCGCTCGGCCACGCCACCGGCGACCGCATCCTGCGCGCCTCCGCGGCGCGGCTGCGCGAAGTCGCGCCGCCCGGCGCCACCGTGGCGCGCCTGAGCGGCGACGAGTTCACCGTGGTGCTGGAGCACCTGCAGGATCCGGAAGAAGGCGACCGCCTGGCCGAACGCATCATCCAGGCCTTCGACGCGCCGCTGGGGATCGAGGACCGCCGCGAGATCATCATCTCGCCGTCGATCGGGATCAGCCTGTACCCGGACCATGCGCAGGTGCCGACCGACCTGCTCAAACACGCCGACACGGCCATGTACCAGGCCAAGGCCGCCGGCCGCCGCACCTACCAGCGCTACACCGAGCAGATGGAGTGGGAACTGCGCCAGCGCGCCACGCTGTCCGGCGCCCTGCGCAAAGTGCTGGAAAACGGCGAACTGCGCCTGGTCTACCAGCCGCGGTTGTCCCTGCGCACCGGCGCGATCACCGGCGTGGAAGCGTTGCTGCGCTGGGAACATCCCTACCTGGGCGTGATCCCGCCGAACCATTTCATCCCGCTGGCCGAAGAAAGCGGCATGATCCTGCCGATCGGCGAATGGGTCATGCGCGAGGCCTGCACCATGTTGCGGCGCTGGCGCCAGCACGGCCTGGGCAATCTCAACATGTCGGTGAACGTATCCGCGCTGCAGCTGCTGCGCGGCGACCTGCCGCAACAGGTGGCCAAAGTGCTGGCCGACACCGGCATCCCCGGCGAGCGCCTGGAACTGGAGCTGACCGAAACCGTGGTGATGACCAAGGCCGCGCAGGCGGCGGCGACGATGCAAGCCCTGCGCGACCTGGGCGTGCGCCTGGCGATCGACGATTTCGGCACCGGTTATTCGTCGCTGGCCTATCTCAAGCGCCTGCCGATCACCACGCTGAAGATCGACAAGGCCTTCATCGACGACATCGCCCAGGACCGGGACGACAAGGCCATCACCAGCTCGATCATCGCCATGGCGCGCACGCTGGGGCTGTACGTGGTCGCCGAAGGCGTGGAACACCAGGCGCAGGCGCGATTGCTGCTGGAACAGCACTGCGACGAGATCCAGGGCTACTGGGTCGCCCGGCCGCTGGACCCCTACCGTTGCCTGGCCTTCCTGCGCAATTGGCAGTCCGGGGTGGCCCGGTTCGAACCTGGACGTTCAGAACCGGCTTGACCGGCCGTTGGGCGGTGCTATCGTGCCGCCATGGACAACGCCGAAGCCATGGTTCAGCTGCGCGCCCTGGCCGCGCGCATCGAGCAGCTGGTCGCGCACGCGCAACGCCTGGCCGAAGAGAACCGCAGCCTGCGCGCGCAGCAGGAGCAGCTGGCCGGCGAGCGTTCGCAACTGCTGGCCAAGAATGAACAGGCGCGATCGCGCGTGGAAGCCATGATCACGCGCCTGAAATCGCTGGAGCAGCACACATGAGTTCTTCCAGCGAGCCGGTCAACGTCCGCCTGCTCGACCGCGAGTACACCATCGGCGTGGAACCGGACGAACGCGACAGCCTGCTGGCCGCGGCCAAGCTGCTGGACGGCAAGATGCGCGAAATCCGCGGCAACAACCGCATGGCCGCGGTCGACCGCATCGCCGTGCTCGCGGCGCTGAATCTGGCACACGAACTGCAGCAATTGCGTAACGAAAGCGACAGCCGCGGCCGCGAACTGTCGCGCACGCTGACCGACCTGCAGCGCAAGCTCGACGGCGTGCTCGAAACGCCCGCCTGAACGCGCAAGCAAATTTTTACGCGAACGCACCCGACGAACGGACGACACGCCGAGCCGAGCCACGCTATACTTCGCCTGCGTCCTCTGCCGTGTTCGACGGCGCGCAAAACATTCACCTTGTCCCTTAAAAACGACACCGGGAATGCGACGATCGCCAGGCGTGCAAGTCCGCCCCGCTGCGGAAAGCCCGAAGGCGTCAAAACGTTCCCACTTGAACCCCAGGTTCAAGGTCGTTTCGCGCGCATCGGCATGGCGGAGGATGCATTTTTTACTCTTTTGTGGGAGCGGCTTCAGCCGCGAGCTCTTCACAGCCATCGCCATCTCGCAAAAGCTCGCGGCTGAAGCCGCTCCCACAAGAGCCGAACGCGCAAAGCGTTTAGAATTCGCGTCATGACCGGCGCGCAATCCCCGAACCTCGCAGACCGCACCGCGCTGCGCCGCGAACTGCGCCAGCGCCGCCGCGACATCCCCGCCGCGCAACGCATCGCCGCCGCCGAAAAGCTCGCCGAACGCCTGCTGGCGCTGCCGTTCGCGCCCGCCAGCGGTTACGTCGCCGGCTATTGGGCCATGGACGGCGAGATCGCCCTGCACGTTTGGCAACTGCGCTTGCCGCCGGGGCTGGTCTACTGCCTGCCCGTGCTGCACGAAGAACGCCTGCATTTCGCGCCGTGGCGTCCGGGCGACCCGCTGGTGTCCAACCGCTACGGCATCCCCGAACCCGACCTGGCCGTCGATTCGCTGCTCGGCGCGGAGGCGATGTCGCTGGTGGTGGCGCCGCTGGTCGGCTTCGATGCGTACGGACAGCGGCTGGGCATGGGCGCCGGCTGGTACGATCGCAGCTTCGCGTTCCGCCGCGAACGCGCCGGGCCGCCCTGGCTGGTCGGCGCCGCCTTCGCCGCGCAGCGCATCGATCGCCTGCCTGCCGAATCGTGGGACGTGCCCCTGGATGCGGTCTGCAGCGAAAACGAAACCCTGATCCCGCAGAAGACGCCCGCATGAGCCCACGCAAACGCTACTGGCTGATGAAGACCGAGCCGGACACGTTCTCGATCGACGACCTGGCGAAAGTGAAGACCGAACCCTGGACCGGCGTGCGCAACTACCAGGCGCGCAACCACATGAAAGAGATGCAGGTCGGCGATGGCGTGCTGTTCTACCACTCCAGTTGCGAGGTGCCCGGCATCGCCGGCGTCGCCACGGTCGCCGCCACCGCGTATCCCGACCCGACCCAGTTCGAGAAGAAATCGGACTATTACGACCCGAAAAGCTCGCGCGAGCAGCCGCGCTGGGAAATGGTCGACGTCGCCTTCGAGCGCAAGCTCAAGCGGGTGATCCCGCTGGAAGAGATCAAGTCGCATGCCGAAGCACTCGGCCCGTTCGCCTTGACCCAGCGCGGCAACCGCTTGTCGGTGCTGCCGGTGTCTGCGGCGCAATGGAAATTCCTTCTTTCCCTGGAGTAAAGGCATCGTGTCCGAAGCCAAGCGCCTGGCCGGCGAGAAAGCGGTCGACTACGTCGAGGACGGCATGATCGTCGGCGTCGGCACCGGTTCCACCGTGGCCTTCTTCATCGATGCCCTGGCGCGGATCAAGCACCGCATCGCCGGCGCCGTGTCCAGTTCCGAACAGAGCACGCAGCGCCTGCGCGGGCACGGCATCGAGGTGATCGACCTCAACAACGCCGGCCCGCTGTCGCTGTATGTGGACGGCGCCGACGAATGCGATCCGCACAAGCGCCTGATCAAGGGCGGCGGCGCGGCGCTGACGCGCGAAAAGATCATCGCGCAGGCCAGCGAAAAGTTCGTCTGCATCATCGACCCGGCCAAGCGCGTCGACGTGCTCGGCAAATTCCCGCTGCCGATCGAAGTGATTCCGATGGCGCGCAGCCTGGTCGCGCGCGCGATCGTGGCCCAAACCGGCGGCCAGCCGGTGTGGCGCGAAGGCGTGAACACCGACAACGGCAATTGGGTGCTCGACGTGCACGGCTTGGCGATCGTCGATCCGGTGGCGATGGAGCGCGAGTTGAACCAGATTCCCGGCGTGGTCAGCGTGGGCCTGTTCGCGCAGCGGCCTGCGGATGTGGTGATCGTCGGCGGCGAGCCGCCGATGGTGCTGTAGCTCTTCGCTTTTCGTAGGAGCGGCTTTAGCCGCGAGCTCTTGATCTTCGTTCCGGTCTCGAAGAGCTCGCGGCTAAAGCCGCTCCTACGAAGAGCAACAGCCTGCAAACCACTGATTTTCCTGCAGTCTCTCGTTTAGAGACGGATTGGCGCGATACTGCCTATCCACGCGGTTCGTATCATTGCGCCATGACGCTGCGCTGCCTCTTCGTCGACTTCAACTCGTTCTTCGCCTCGGTCGAGCAGCACGACAATCCGGCGCTGCGCGGGCGGCCGGTCGGGGTGGTGCCGGTGATCGCGGCGACGACCTGCTGCATCGCGGCCAGTGTCGAAGCCAAGAAACTGCACGGCATCGGCACCGGCACGCCGGTGTGGGAAGCGATGGAGAAATGTCCGGACATCGCCCTGGTCGAGGCGCGCCCGGCGCGCTACGTCGAGATCCACCACGCGTTGATGAATGCGATCGAGGACTGCATCCCGCACGGCAAGGCCGAATCGATCGACGAAGTGCCTTGCTACCTGATCGGCAGCGAACGCAAGCGCGAGAACGCCGAGGCGATCGCCCGTAAAATCAAGCAGACCCTGATCGACCGTGGCTACCCGAGCATCCGCTGCTCGATCGGCATCGCGCCGAACCGCTTCCTGGCCAAGACCGCGTCCGACATCGTCAAGCCCGACGGCCTGACGGTGCTGGAAATGGGCGACTTGCCGCACAAGCTGCACGCGCTGGAACTGCGCGACTTCTGCGGCATCGGCCCGTCGATGGAGCACCGACTGCGCAGTGCCGGCATACATACCGTCGAACAATTGTGCGGCGCCACGCGCGAGCACCTGCGCGCGGCCTGGGGCAGCATCGAAGGCGAGCGCTACTGGCTGCAGTTGCGCGGCTTCGACGTGCCCGACCGGCCCACCAAGCGCGGCTCGGTCGGCCATTCGCACGTGCTGGGCCCGCAGCTGCGCAGTTTCGACGGCGCCCGCGCAGTGCTGTTCAAACTGCTGGCGAAAGCGGCGATGCGCTTGCGCCACGAGAAGTTCCTGGCCAGCGGGCTGGCGATCCGGATCCGTTTCGTCGGCCTGGAAAACCGCTTCGAGCGCGACCTGGCCTTCGCCCCGATCGACGACACGCCGACCCTGCTGCGCCTGCTCGGCGAACAGCTGTCGCAACTGGAAAACGCGATCGCGCGCAAACGCTGGAACCCGCGCCGCAATCCGCCGCTGTCGGTGGCCGTGACCCTGGTCGGTCTGGAACCGATCGGCAGCGTCACCGAAGAGCTGATGGCCGGCCGCCGGCGCGACAAGGACATGA
Organism: Luteimonas galliterrae; assembly: GCF_023374055.1. Lineage (NCBI taxonomy): Bacteria > Pseudomonadati > Pseudomonadota > Gammaproteobacteria > Lysobacterales > Lysobacteraceae > Luteimonas > Luteimonas galliterrae. The sequence continues at coordinate 420,781 of NZ_JAMBEP010000002.1, forward strand.
GCCTGGTGGTGGACAGGATCAACGGCAAGTACGGCAACAACGCCGTGTATTTCGGCGCGATGCAGCCGGCGATGGTCCACGACGCCGCGCCGATGCGCATCCCCTTCTCCAAGATTCCCGACACGGCCCTGGAACAGGACGTATCGGTCCGCAAGCGCAGCGGCAACCCGGCCGACGTGACCGACGAGCTGTACCTGCAGCGCGAGCGCCAATTCAAGGTGCTGGCCGAAACGGCGCATCGCGAAGCGCAAAAACAAAAAGGGCGCAAACCCGCTGGCGAAGAAGCCCAGCCGTTCAAGGCCGGGGCCGGCGGCTGGGCTGGCCGCAAGAAGAAGCCCGAACCCGAAGTGGGCGAAACCCGCCCGCTGTTCTGAACGCCTCCGGATTACCGATAAACTAGCCCGGCCGCCGCCGCCGGAACCCGCCATGCGCTCTCTCCGCCCCCTGCTGTTCGCCGCGTTGTTGTTGAGCGGCTGCGCCACGGCCAGCGACCCGTGGGTGGAAGTGAACGGCCAGCGCTACACCGTGGAGATCGCCGACGACGACGCCGAGCGCGCCCGCGGCCTGATGTTCCGCGAGGAGATGGCCGACGATCGCGGCATGCTTTTCATCCACGACCGCCAGGAACCGCTGGCGTACTGGATGAAGAACACCAAGATTCCGCTCGACATCCTGTATTTCGACAATGCCCGCAAGCTGGTGGCCAAACAGGTCGACGTGCCGCCGTGCACGCTCGGCGACAACTGCCCGAACTATCCCAGCGGGGCGTCGGCGCGTTACGTGCTGGAATTGAACGCCGGCCAGGCGGCGCGGCTCAAGCTCGCCGAAGGCGCTGAGCTGAGACTTTCGCCCGCCATACCGCCCGCGAAGTGAGCCATAGCTCTTCGTAGGAGCGGCTTTAGCCGCGAGATCTATCCCTCAAGTTCGCGCGAGCATGAGGGAAGAGCTCGCGACTAAAGTCGCTCCTACAAGAAAGCGGACGCCGCAAAAGGGTCTTGATTCGACGCGGAAACGGCCTCACTCTTGCCCCATGCGCGACCGGTTCTCCCTGCCCGAGTGGAACAGCCTCGCCGGTCTGGACGACGATACGCTGCCGCTGCTCAGCACCGCGCTGCTGATCGCCCGCGACGAATATCCCGCGCTCGACGCCGACCTGTACGACACCCTGCTGCAGGAGCACGCCGAAGCGCTGCGCCCCGAGATCGACGCGGTCGACGCGTGGCCGACGAAGATGGCCGCGATCAACCGCCACCTGTTCGAAGAGCTGGGCTACACCGGCGACAGCGACGAGTACTACGATCCGCGCAACAGCTATCTCAACCAGGTGTTCGAACGCCGGCGCGGCAATCCGATTTCGCTGGCCCTGGTGCAGATGGAAGTGGCGCGCCGGCTGGGCGTGCCGTTGGACGGCGTTTCCTTCCCCGGCCACTTCCTGGTGCGGTTGCCGGTGGACGACGGGTTGCTGGTGATGGATCCGTTCAACCGCGGCCGCCCGCTGGACGTGGACGAACTGCGCGAACGCGCCAAGCCGCACCTGGGCGGCGAATTGCCGGACGACGGCGCCCTGTTGCACATCCTCAACCCCGCCTCGCACCGCGCCATCCTGGTGCGCGTGCTGCGCAACCTGCACGGCGTGTACGCCGACGGCGACGATTGGGAACGCGCGGCGCGCAGCGCGGACCGCATCCTGAAACTCTCGCCGGACCAGCCCGAGGCGCTGCGCGACCGCGGCCTGGCGTATCTGCAGCTGGGCCATCGCGGCGGCGCGCGCCACGACCTGGCGCGTTACGTGCAGCAGAATCCGCAGGCTACGGACATGGCGCAGATGCGCGAGCGGCTGGTGGAGCTGAATAGCGGCTCGTCGCGGATGCATTAGCTCTTTTTGCTTTTCGTAGGAGCGGCTTTAGCCGCGAGCTTTTCCTACCAAGATCTCGCGACGGATGGAAAGAGCTCGCGGCTAAAGCCGCTCCTACGAAGAGCGGTACGTCTCCAGGTCCAACGTCATCGCGATCAGATCGATGCCGGGGGCGAAACCGTTCTCCACCTGTTTCGTTTGCACGAAACCGTACCGTTGGAAAAAACCGCGGCTGAATTGAGAAGTCTCGATCCGGACTTCGCCGAAAGCAGGATCGGCGGCGATGCTGTCCAGCCGAAACCGCAGCAAGGCACCGCCCCATCCTTGCCCATGGCGATCGCGGTGGATCATGCCCCAGCAAAGCGCGGCGACATGCGGATGATCGTCTTCCTGCGCATATCCTCCGCAACCCACCGGCGTGCCGTCGGCATCGATCGCCACGAAATACGGCCCGGGCAGATCGTCGATGAAGGCGATGAAGTCCTTGCGTTCGGATTCGGCGAAATACCGCGGCGCGTTGCTGGCGAAGAAAGCCAGGCCGAGGTCTCGGTCCTCTGGCCGCCAGAACCGGAAATTCGCGGCCGGTGATTCCATGAGCGGTTCCCCGGCGGATGGCGGCGTCAAACCACCATCATCTCGAAATCGTCCTTGGTCACGCCGCAGTCCGGGCAGGTCCAGGTCTCCGGGATGTCTTCCCAGCGCGTGCCCGGCGCGATGCCTTCCTCCGGCAAGCCGGCGGCCTCGTCGTAGATGAACCCGCAAACGACGCACATCCAGGTGCGGTAGGCGGTGGTTTGGGCGACTTCGGACATCGGAGCGATAATACGGACCAGCGGGATGGCATTGTCCCACCCTGCGCCCGGCACGGAAACCCATGTCATGAATCCACGCTGGCCGCGCCGCGGCTTGTACCTGATCACGCCGGATCTGGCCGATACGGGGGAATTGCTGGCGCGCGTGGGCGCCGTGCTGGCCGACGCCGCACTGCTGCAATACCGCAACAAAGCGGCCGACGCCGCCCTGCGCCGCGAACAGGCCTCTGCCCTGCTGGCGCTGTGCCGCCGCCACGACGTGCCGCTGATCGTCAACGACGATGCGGCCCTGGCCGCGGACATCGGCGCCGACGGCGTGCATCTGGGCGAGGACGACGAAGACATCTCCGCCGCACGCGCCTGGCTCGGCCGCGGCGCGCTGATCGGCGCGTCCTGCTACGACTCGCTGGACCGCGCCCGGCGAGCGGCCGAAGCCGGCGCGGACTACATCGCGTTCGGCGCCTTTTTTCCCTCGCCCACCAAGCCCCATGCGCGGCGCGCGACGCCGGCCCTGCTGCGCGACAGCGCCGCGCTCGGCCGTCCGCGGGTGGCGATCGGCGGCATTACGCCCGACAATGCGCCTTTATTGATCGATGCGGGCGCCGATCTGCTCGCCGTCATCAGCGGCGTGTTCGACGCCGCCGATCCCGCCGCCGCTGCGCGCGCCTACCGAGACTGCTTCGAAGCATGAACACGCAAAACTCCCATGAACTCTTCGCCCGCGCCCAGGGGCTCATGCCCGGCGGCGTCAATTCGCCGGTGCGCGCGTTCAAGTCGGTCGGCGGCGAACCGTTCTTCGTGCACCGGGCGGACGGCGCGTATCTGTACGACGTCGACGGCAACCGCTACATCGACTACGTCGGCTCGTGGGGCCCGATGATCGTCGGCCACAACCACCCGGCCGTGCTCGATGCGGTATTGCGCACCGCACGCGACGGCCTGAGCTTCGGCACGCCCAATCCGTTGGAAGTGACGATGGCCGAAACCATCGCGCGATTGGCGCCGGCCTGCGAAATGGTGCGCATGGTCAATTCCGGCACCGAGGCCACGCTGTCGGCGATCCGCCTGGCGCGCGGCGCCACCGGGCGCGCGCGCATCGTCAAGTTCGAAGGCTGCTATCACGGCCACGGCGATTCGTTCCTGGTCAAGGCCGGCAGCGGCGCGCTGACCTTCGGCGTGCCGACGTCGCCCGGCGTGCCCAAAGCGCTCGCCGACCTGACGCTGACGCTGAGCTACAACGATTTCGAAGGCGCGACCGCGCTGTTCGACGAATGCGGCGACGACATCGCCGGCCTGATCGTCGAACCGGTGGTCGGCAACGCCAATTGCCTGCCGCCGCGCGACGGCTATCTGCAACATCTGCGCGACCTGTGCACGCGCCACGGCGCGCTGCTGATCTTCGACGAAGTGATGACCGGCTTCCGCGTCGCGCTCGGCGGCGCGCAGGCGCGCTACGGCGTCACGCCGGACCTGTCCACCTTCGGCAAGATCATCGGCGGCGGCATGCCGGTGGGCGCCTACGGCGGCCGCGCGGACCTGATGCGGCAGATCGCGCCGAGCGGGCCGATCTATCAGGCCGGCACGCTCAGCGGCAATCCGGTGGCGATGGCCGCGGGACTGGCGATGCTGGAACTGATCCAGGCGCCGAATTTCCACGCCGACCTCGAACGCCGCACGAATGCTTTGTGCGACGGCCTCGAAGCCGCCGCAGGCGAAGCCGGCGTGCCGCTCACCACGCAGCGCGTCGGCGGCATGTTCGGGCTGTTCTTCAGCGACGAGAAAGTCGATACCTATGCGCAGGCCGTGGCCTGCGACACCGCCGCGTTCAACCGCTTCTTCCATGCGATGCTCCAGCGTGGCGTGTACCTGGCACCATCGGCGTTCGAAGCCGGCTTCATGTCTTCGGCGCACGACGACGACGTGATCCACGCGACGCTCGTAGCCGCGCGCGAAGCTTTCCGCGAGGCCAAGGCATGAGCGCGGCGCCCGCGCTCGTCCTGTTCGACCTGGACGGCGTGCTGGTGCATTACAGCCATCAGGCCCGCTTGGACGTGTTGGCCGAACGCAGCGGCAAGGACGCGGCGGCGGTCAAGGCAGCGCTGTTCGATTCCGGCCTGGAATCGGACTCCGATCGCGGCGTGTATAGCCCGCAAGGCCAGGCCGAAGAACTTTCGCGCCGGCTCGGCGCGCGGCTGACGCTGGAAGATTGCGTCGCGGCGCGCAAGGCTTCGATGACCGTCGAGCCGGCGATGCTGGCCCTCGCGCACGAGACCGCGAAGCATGCGGGCGTCGCCATCCTCACCAACAACGGCCTGATGCTGCGCGATTACCTGCCGCAGATCTGCCCGCCGCTGTTTCCGCTGTTCTCGGCCCGGGTGTTCTGCTCGGCGCAGTTCAAGATCGAAAAGCCCGACCCGGACATCTTCCGCCGCTGCTTGGCCGCGCTCGGCGTCGCCGAGGCGCAGGCGCTGTTCGTGGACGACAACCCGGCCAATGCGGAAGGCGCGCGCAAAGCCGGATTGCAGGCGCACCATTTCACCGGCGCCGCCGCATTGCGCGCGGCATTGGCCGAACTCGGCGTACTGGAGAAAAAAGATGCGACTTGAAACCCTGGCCATCCACGCCGGCGGCGAGGCCGACCCGGGCACCGGCGCGGTGTCGCCGCCGATCCATCTGGCCACTACCTTCAAGCACGGCCCGGCCGGCGAGCGCATCGCCGGCTACGAATACCAGCGCGAAGGCGATCCGACCAACGACCGCCTGCGCCAAGCCGTCGCGGCTTTGGAAGGCGGCGCCGCAGCGCTGACCTTCGCATCGGGCATGGCGGCGATCGGCGCCTTGCTCGAATCGCTGCCGAACGGCGCGCGGATCGCGATCCCGGACGACTGCTACACCGGGCTGCGCGTGCTGGCCGCGGAGTTCTTGCCCGAACGCGGCATCGTGGTCGCGACCGTGGACATGGCGGACCTGGAAGCGGTGCGCAAGGCCTGCGCAGACGGCATCGATCTGGTCTGGGCGGAAACGCCGTCCAATCCGCGCATGAAGGTCTGCGATATCGCCGCGCTGGCGACGATCGCGCACGAAGCGGGCGGCATGCTCGTGTGCGACAACACCTTCGCATCGCCGGTGCTGCAGCGGCCGCTGGCGCTGGGCGCGGACGCCGTGATGCATTCGACCACCAAATATTTCGGCGGCCACAGCGACGTGCTCGGCGGCGCGCTGGCGTTCGCGCGCAACGACGCGCTGTTCGAACGCGTCGCGCACCGGCTGCACATCGCCGGCGCCAACATGTCGCCGTTCAGCGCCTGGCTCACTTTGCGCGGCTGCCGCTCGCTGCCGGCGCGGATGGCCTTGCATTGCGCCAATGCACGCCGCGTCGCCGAATTCCTCGCTGGCCGCGACGAAATCGAACGCGTCAACTATCCCGGGCTGGCTTCGCACCCGGGGCACGCCATCGCGGCGAAGCAGATGCGCGATTTCGGCGGCATGCTGTCGATCGAAGTGCGCGGCGGGCGCGAGGCGGCCTTGGCGATGGCCGGCCGGCTGAAGATCTTCACCAACGCCACTTCGCTGGGCGGTTGCGAATCGCTGATCGAGCACCGCGCCTCGGTGGAAGGCGACAAGCCGGTCTCGCCGCAGAACCTGTTGCGGGTATCGGTGGGGCTGGAGCACGCCGACGATCTGATCGCCGATCTGGAACAGGCACTTCAGGGCTGACCCCCCAGGCTGTCATCCCGAACGCAGTGAGGGATCTGCTGCCACGGCCCGCGCAAACGGCGGATCCCTCACTGCGTTCGGGATGACAGAGTAGGAACGGTCTTATTTGCCCATAAATTCGCGTAATGCCGCCTCCAGGCGGCGCAGCCCCTCGGTCACATCGTCATCGCCGATGTTCAGCGCCGGCACGAAACGCAACACGTCCGGCCCCGCCTGCAGCAGCAGCAACCCGCGCTTCGCCGCCAGATCGAGAATCTCGCCCGCTTTGCCGCAATGCCCTTCGGCGAGCGCCGCGCCCAGCATCAGCCCGCGGCCGCGGATTGTCGAGAACACGCCGAGTTCGTCGTTGATTGCGGCCAACCCCGCCCGGATCGCAGCCGACTGCCGCTCGACATTCGCGGCGATCTCCGGCGACGACAACTTCCGCAACGCCGCGCGCGCGACCGCAGCGGCCAACGGATTGCCGCCGAAAGTGCTGCCATGCGCGCCGAACTGCATGACTTCGGCTACCTTCGGCCCGGCCAGCAACGCCCCGATCGGGAAACCGCCGCCCAAAGCCTTGGCCAGCGTGACGATGTCCGGCACCACGCCGTCCTGCCAATGCGCGAACAGCGTGCCGGTGCGGCCCATGCCGCACTGGATCTCGTCCAGCGCGAACAAGGCATCGTGGCGATCGCAGAGCTCGCGCACGGCTTCGAGGAAGCCCTCCGCCGCCGGCATCACGCCGCCCTCGCCCTGCACCGGTTCGACCATCACCGCTGCGACATCGCCTGCCGCCATCGCTTCTTGCAACTGCGCGATGTCGTTGAAGTCGACGTAACGGAAACCGCCGGGCAACGGTTCGTAGCCTTCGTGGTACTTCGGCTGCGCAGTCGCGGTCACCGCGGCCAGCGTGCGTCCGTGGAAGCTGCCGCGGAACGTGACGACGACGCGCCGCTCCGGCCCGCGGCCCTGCGCGGCGGCCCACTTGCGGATCAGCTTGATCGCCGCTTCGTTGGCCTCTGCGCCGGAGTTGCACAGGAATACGCGCGCGGCGAAGCGCGACGCGCTCACCAGCTCTTCCGCTAGCCGCAACGGCGGTTCGCTGTAGAAGACGTTGCTGGTGTGCCACAACTTGCCGGCCTGCTCGGTCAGCGCCGCGACCAGGTCCGGATCGTTATGGCCTAGTCCGCAAACGGCGATGCCTGCGGCAAAGTCGACGTATTCGCGGCCATCGCGATCCCACAGGCGCGAACCTTGCCCGCGCTCCAGGATCACCTCGCGCGGGCGATAGACGGGCAGGTAATAGTGTTGGCCGATCGCGACGAGATCGGCGGTGGCGGGCGTGGACAAGGCGTTCTTCCGGAGCTGTTTGCGGAATGATATGCCTTCTTCCCGCTTTTGTAGGAGCGGCTTCAGCCGCGAGCTTCTACTCTGTCGAAAGGAAAAGCTCGCGGCTGAAGCCGCTCCTACAGGAAGGCTACCGCGTGATCTTGCCGATATTCAGCGCCACCAACCGGTCCCGGCCGACGCCCGCACGAGCGATGCGCGTGTGCGAAGCGACGTCGGTCTTGCGTTCGTCGGCGGTGGCCACCAGCGCCGCGGCGAAATTCATCGCCGGATCGTTGGGCCGCAGGGCCAAGGCCTGGCCGATGCGCGCGCTGCCGTCGCCCTTGGCCAGGATCGCGCGCAGGGCTGCCGTGTCGACCTTGCCGATGCTAGGCATGTCGTAACCCTGCAGACGCACGATGTCCTGCAGCGTTTCGGCGTAGTAGCCGGCGTCGAACAGGGCCAGCGCCTTCGCCTCCGGCGTCGATGCCCGGGCGACGCGCGATTCGAGGCTGACGGCCAGATCGCGCGCCACTTGGCCGTCGCGGCTGGCGTAGATCGCCGCACGGCGCAGCGTTTCCATGCGCGCGATCACCGGCGTCTGCGGCGTCAGCAGAACCGAAGTATTGGCGACCAGGTTGTTCAAAGGATAATCGCGGCGCGCTTCATTCCACGCGCGACCGCCCCAATCCAGCGACGGCGCGCCTGCGGTATCGAACGGATGGCAGAGCAGCGGCGGGCCGGCGAATGCGGCCGGCGCGAACAGCAGCGCGGCCGACAGCGCAGCGCCGCATAGCAGAGTCTTGGGGTGCTTCATTTCGGATGCCTCCGGTTGCGTTGGAGATCCGTCCGGTCGTCGGATGTCGGCGCCGCAAGGACCGCGACACGGGTGTGCGCACACCAGAGACTGCCGATGCGCCCCGAGCGTTAACCGTCACTGCTTTTCGTTGAACAGCGATTCAGCATCAGCGGGCTTGCCGAACGCATCGGGCCACTGCACCCACCAGCGCTTGATGCGCGGATACGGCAGGCTGCGCCACCACGGATCCAGTGCATCCGCGCCGCGGGCGCGGAAGGCTTCGCGGGTGACTTGCGCGTCGGCGGGCATGATCTGCGCGGTGCGATCGAATACGGGGCCTTCGCCCAATTGCGGATACTGCCTGAGCAGCGATACCAGGGTGATCGCATCCTGCGCGCGCGACGAAGCCACCAATCGGCGCACGGCATCGCTGTCGGGTTCGGCGGCGGCGCCTTGCGCGTCTATCTCGCGCAGCGCGGCGACGAAGTCCCCATTGGCGCCCAGATCGTAGGGCGTGCCCGGATGCGCCTGTCCGCGCAGTTCGACGCGCGCGTTCTGCGGCACCAGGATTTCCCAACGCCAATTGTCGATCTGCACCCAGCCGCTGTTCACCGTCAGCTGGCCGTTGCCGTCGGCATCCATCTTCAACAGGAATTCGCAGCCCAGATCGATGACGTCGGCGACCGGCGTGGACACGCCCAGCGCGCCCGGCGGCGCCCATACGCGCGCCCACAGGCTGCCTTGCTCCAGGCGCAGCCTGTGGCGGCCGCTGCGCGTTTCGATCAGGGTCAAGCGGGAGTTTTCGCCGATCGCCACCTGGCCGATCCGCGCCACGCGCAGGTTGGCGGAGCCGCCGCGGCCGGTTTCCAGCACGCTGCCCGGAGCGAATGCTTTCGCGCCCGACGCAGTGCGTCCATCGATGCGCGCTTCGCCGCTCAACGCCGATAGCTGCCAGGGTCGTCCTTCCGGCCATTGCAAGCGGTGGCGATACCAGCCGGCGACGCCGAGCGCGCACATCGCCAGAACTGCGGCGCTGGCCAGCGCGGTGCGCCAGCGCGGGCGCCGCGCACGGGCTGCCTGCGCAGGCGGCGGCAGCGCGGATGCGGATGCGCGCACGCCGCGTTCCGCGCGCAGGGCGAAGGGCGCCAACACGCTTTCCAGCCGCACGATCTCCGGATCCGCGGGGCCGCTGCGGTCCCACAGGTAATCGTCGTCGCGGAACGGGTCGTTCGGAATATTCATGCCGTGGTTCCTCGCGCGTCGGCGGCCGACCCCAGCGTGGCGCGCAGCATCGCCATGCCGCGATGCAGGTTGACGCGGACGCTGCCGGGGGCCAGGCCGGTGCGCTCTGCGATTTCGGGACCGGTCAGCCCTTCGACCAGACGCAGCAGCAACGTTTCCCGATACGCCTCGGGCAAGCACGCGATCGCGCGCAGCGAGCGCTCGGCTTCCAGGCGATCGTCGGGGCGGTCGGGGGAAGCCGTGCGATCCAGCTCCAGGCCGGTCATCGCTGTCGGACGACGCTTGGCATCCAACGCCGCGCGTCGCGCGATGCTGACGATCCAGCCCGGGAACGCGGCCGGCTCGCGCAGTTCGCCGAGCCGGCGGATCGCGGTTTCGAACACGTCCTGGGTCAGGTCGTCGGCATCGGCGTGCTGCACATAGGCCAGCAAGATGCCGTGCACTACCGGCGCAAAACGCCGGTAAAGCGCATCCATCGCGCTCCCGTCGCCGGTGCGCGCGGCTTCGACCCATAACGGGATGGCTGCCGCGTCGCTCAATTCGCCCTGCCTTGTCGGTCAGAGATAGGACGTTACCCGAAGGTCGAGCGTTAACCGGACCGCTGGTCGGCTTTCCTGCCACTGCTACCGGCATCCCGGCGAAGGCCGGATTCGACAGCCCTGTTTGTCTCTCTCCTTCGAAAAAGAAGTGCCACATTGCCCCTGCTTTGTAGAGCGGAGCTTGCTCTGCTGCTCTTCGCTCTTAAGCCGTTCGCTCTTAAGCCGTTTGCTCTTAGGCCGTCATCCCAGCGAACACTGGGACCCATCTTGCTTTTGTTCTTGCCCCTAAGCCGTCATCCCGGCGAAGGCCGGGATCCAGGCCCCCGTCCTCGCCGGTCGCGCTGCGACTCGCGCCATGGACAAAAGCTTCCGGCTGCGCCGGGTCACTTTCTTTGTTGGCCCAAAGAAAGTAACCCAAGAAAGGGCCTGAACTGCGGTGCGATGCGTCGCACCTGAAAGTCCGCCAGCGGCCTGGGCTTTCGTCGTAGGTGACCTTCTTACGCAGGTACTAGATTTTGATTCGTAGCCTATGGGTGACGTGGCTTTTGCGGAGTTTCGCTAAGGAGTCGTTCTTGTCGATCGCCTCGGATCTAAATGTCGAAGCGACGGAGGAATCCCGAGCGCTGGCGAGCGGTGGCCAAGCACATGGAGTAGCCCCTCGCCGGATCCCTTCCAAAGGCCCTTTTTCTTTGGTTACTGTTCTTTTTGGGCCCCACAAAAAGAAAGTAACTCGGCCGCGGTTTTAGCGGACGAAACCCCGGCCTGAAAGGCCGGCAGCTCGCGAGAACCCCCAAGCCAAGGCAGCGGAGCAAGCTCCGCTCTACAGAGCAAGGGCAACGTCGCTGGATCCCGGCGTGCGCCGGGATGACGGTCTCAAATGCCTACCAGCTTCCCGTATTGGGCATCGACGCCCACGGCTCTTTCGGCGGCAGGTGGCCTTCCTGCAGCAACTCGACCGAGATCAGGTCCGGCGAGCGGACGAAGGCCATGTGCCCGTCGCGCGGCGGGCGGTTGATGGTGTAGCCCATCGATTGCAACCGCTCGCAAGTGGCGTAGATGTCGTCGACGCGGAACGCCAGATGGCCGAAGTTGCGCGCGCTGCCGTAGTCCTCTTCCGAACCCCAGTTGTAGGTGAGTTCGATCTCGGCCTGAGGCGTCTCGGGCGCGGACAGGAACACCAGCGTGTACTTGCCCTGCTCGTTGTCCATGCGCCGGTTCTCCTTCAGGCCCAGGCCGTCGCAGAAGAATTTCAACGTGGCGTCCAGGTCGCGGACGCGGATCATGGTGTGCAGATATTTCATCGAAGTCTCCAAAAAAACGAACGCCGCCATCACGCGTCGATGTGCGGCCTGATCAGTTGCGCCAAATGCCCTAACACCGTGCGGTCTTCAGATGGCGGTGCGTCCGCCGGATAGATCCGCAGCAGGCCGTCATCGTAACGCCGCGGCTGTACGTGCAGATGAAAATGCGGCACTTCCTGGCTGCCCGCGTCGCCGTTGGATTGCCAGAGGTTCAATCCGGGCGGGTCGAACGCCGCGCGCAGGGCGCAGGGCGCGTGCGGCCCGCGCGGCCAGCGCCGTCACCGCTGCCGCGTCTTCGACGTCCAGCGCATAAATGTTTTCGACATGCGCGCGCGGCACGACCAGCACATGGCCCGGCAACATCTGCCGGAAATCCATGAACGCCACGGCCCGTTCCGTTTCCGCGACGACGCTGGCCGGCGCGCGGCCCTGGACGATCGCGCAGAACGGGCAATCCACCGCGTTCAATCCAGGAACATATCCGGCAGCAGCGGTTGCGACGGATCGACGGCGTATGGCGACAGATCGGCGATGCCCGCCTCGTGCAGCACTTCGTCGTCGATCAGGAATTTGCCCGCGAATCCGCGCGCCGGCTTGACCAGGATCGCGTGCGCGGCGTCGCCGATGATCTCCGGCTTGCGCGCATTGGCCAGGTTCACGCCCGGAATCATGTTGAGCGCATCGGTGGCGATCAACGTGCGCGGCCATAGCGCGTTCACCGCCACGCCTTGCGGACCGAACTCGCCGGCCAGGCCGAGCGTGACGAAACTCATGCCCATCTTGGCCAGCGTGTAGCCGGCATGCGGCGCCCACCATTTCGGATCCAGCGACGGCGGCGGCGCCAGCGTCAGGATATGCGGATTGGCCGCCTGCAGCAGGTGCGGCAGGCAGGCCTGCGCGCACAGGAAGCTGCCGCGCGAATTGACTTGCTGCATCAGATCGAAGCGCTTCATCGGCGTGTCCAGCGCGCCGCGCAGCCAGATCGCGCTGGCGTTGTTGACCAGGATGTCGATGCCGCCGAACGCATCGACGGCGGCGGCGACCGCGGCGCGCACCTCGTCCTCTTCGCGGATATCGCATTTCAACGCCAGCGCGCGTCCGCCCGCGGCCTCCACCGCCTTGGCCGCTTCGTGGATCGTGCCCGGCAGTTTGGGATTGGGCACCGCCGATTTCGCCGCGATCGCGATGTTGGCGCCGTCGCGTGCCGCGCGAAGGGCGATGGCCAGGCCGATGCCGCGCGATGCGCCGGTGATGAACAGCGTTTTTCCGGACAGTGTGGACATGGGGGCGGTCGATTCGGGACGACCGATTCTAACCTCGCCCCACGATGGCGTGCCGATGATGGCCGACCTTGCGCGTTCGTTGCCTATAATTGAGCGATGCCTACCGCCTGGTTAGACAGCCTGGTCGCCTGGATCAGCGCGCACCCCCTCGCTGCCGGTCTGTTGATCGCCCTCATCGCGTTCTGCGATGCGCTGGCCGTGGTCGGCATCGTGGTGCCGGCGCTGCCGCTGCTGTTCGCGGTCGGCGCTTTGATCGGCCTGGGCCATATCGACGGTCCCTATGCCTTGACCTGCGCCGCCATCGGCGCTTTCCTGGGCGACGGCTTGAGTTACTGGATCGGCCATCGCTGGGGCTCGCATCTCAGCGAACAGTGGCTGTTCCGCCGCTATCCGCAATTCATGGAACGCGGCGAACGGTTGTTCCGGCGCCACGGCAGCAAGGGCATCGTCATCGCACGTTTCGTCGGGGCGGTGAGGCCGTTCGTGCCGGCGATCGCCGGCATGCTGCGGATGCCGCTGAAGCGTTACGCGCCCGCCAGCCTGTTCGCCTGCATCGCGTGGGCGGCGGCGTTCCTGGCGCCGGGCTGGGTGTTCGGCGCTTCCTACGATGCGGTGGCCGCGGTTGCGGACAAATTGAGCCTGGTGTTCCTGGCGCTGCTCGCCGCGCTGGCGCTGGTGTGGGCGGTGGTGCTGTACACCTATCGCTGGTTCGCCGCGCATGCCAACAACCTGCTCGCGCGCGCGCTCAAGTGGACGCGCGCGCATCCGCACCTGGGCAAGTACGCGGCGGCGCTGATCGATCCCAACCGGCCCGAATCGCCTTCCCTTATATTGCTGGCCGCCTGCCTGCTGGGTATCGGCTGGGCCTGGTTCGCCTGGCTGGCGGCGGTGCTGGCGCGCGGCGGGCCGCTGGCGATCGACCGCAACGTCTTCGAAGCGATGTCGAAGCTGCGCAATCCGCTGGCCGACCAGCTGATGGCGGCGCTGGCCTCGATCGGCGACGCGCAGGTCTTGGCGCCGGCGGCCGCGGTCGCGCTGGCCTGGCTGCTGTGGCGGCGGCGCTGGATGGCGGCGGCGCATTGGCTCGGCGCATTGGTGTTCGGGCTGGCGCTGACCGCGCTGTTGGGCGCGGTGGTCGACATGCCGCGGCCGCCGACAGCGCCCAGCGGCTTCGGTTTCCCGTCGATCGCGGTGACGATGAGCACGATCACGTTCGGCTTCTTCGCCGTGCTGATCGCGCGCGAATTGCCCGGACGCAGCCGTGTGTGGCCGTATTTGCTGGCAGGCGCCGCGGTGACTTCGCTCGGCTTCGCGCGGCTGTATCTGGGCGCGCACTGGCTCAGCGACATCGCCGGCGGTGTGCTGTTCGGCGTGGTTTGGCTGCTCGCGCTGGGCATCGCTTACCGGCGCCACGTCGCGCGATCGTTCCTGATGCGCCCGCTCGCGGCGTTGTTCTATGGCGCCTTCACCGCAGCCGTGCTGTGGCATGCGCCCCGCCAGACCGAGCGTCTGCTGGCGCAATTCGCACCGCCGCCGCCTACGCGCGTGCTGCAAACCCACGCCTGGTGGCGACAGGAATGGGCCACGCTGCCGACACGCCGCAACGAGCGTTCCAACGATCTGGCCTGGTCGCTGGACTTGCAGGCGGCAGGCCCGCTGACGCCGTTGCGCACGAAATTGGAAGCGGCCGGCTGGCGCGTGCAGGCGCAGGCCGACTGGATCGCCACGCTTGGCCTGCTGGACGACGACACGCCTCCGCCGCAACAACCCGTGCTGCCTGCCACGCTCGACGGGCGCGCAGAAGCCCTGCTCATGGTGCACCCCGGCGCCGACGACAAGCAGCAGTTCGCGCTGCGTCTGTGGCCGGCGCCCGCGCGCCTGCACGATGGCACGCCCTTATGGATCGCCACTGCGCAGACGCTGCGCTACCAGCGGCCGTTCGATATGGTCGGCTTCTGGCAGCCGCAGCAGGACTCGCGCGCCGCGCATGCGGCGCTGCGCGATGCGCTGCAAGGTACCGACGTGCGCGAGGAAACCTTCCCGGGCTCTGCGGGCAAAGTGCTGCTGTTGCGCACCGGCGACTGATCGCAGTTTGTAGAGCGGGGCTTTTCGTAGGAGCGGCTTTAGCCGCGAGCTTTTCGGTTCGGCCTGGCTATCCAACAAGAGCTCGCGGCTAAAGCCGCTCCTACGAAGAGCAAAAGCAGCGGAGCAAGCTCCGCTCTGCAGAGCAGGTCACTGCATCATTTCGAGCAGGCGATCGAGCCGCCGGTGCGGATCGTTCTGCTGCAATAGCGCCTGCCGGCGCGCATCGTCCAGCGGCAGCAGTTCGGCCAGCCGCCAGCCGACCCAGGCCGCCTCGTCGAAGCGGGCCATCGGCGCCCTGGCGTATTCGCCGCCGATCTGGTCCAGCAGGTTGCGCAGTACGGTGGCCAGCAGGCCATGCTGCGGTTGGATCTCGTCGTCGGGATCGCGCGCCAGCCATTCGACGTCGCCCAGGATCAGGCCGTTGTCGCGAACCCGTGTCTGCCGCACATGGAAACGGCGCGCTCCGCGGACCTGCAAGGTCAGCAGGCCTTCGTCGGTGCTGCCGAAATCCTCGATGCGCGCTTCGGTGCCGAACGCGGCCGGGGTGGCGGGCAAACCGGCTTCCTGGCCGTCCAGGATCAGGCAGATGCCGAAGCCGGCGCTCCTGTGGCTGCAGTCGCGCACCATGTCGAGGTAACGCGGCTCGAAGATCCGCAATCCCAGCGGTGCGCCGGGCAGCAGCACGGTGTGCAGGGGAAACAGCGGCAGCGATTCGGTGTTCGCCATTACCGCGCAGTGTAAGCGCGGCGGATAATTTTTTGCTCACTGTGCATTGACACGCCTATTCAGCAGATTTTGGCTGGGTCATTAGCTATGACTTTAGCTGGCGTGACTTTGGCTCTTGCTCTTAAGCCGTTTGCCCGCGATGGCATCCAGCGGCACCCTGCCCTTGTAGAGCGGGGCTTGCCCCGCTGCACTTGCCTTGCCTTTTGCTCTTATGCCTTTTGCTCTTATGCCTTTTGCTCTTATGCCTTTTGCTCTTATGCCTTTTGCTCTTATGCCTTTTGCTCTTATGCCGTTCGCTCTTAGGCCGTCATCCCAGCGAACGCTGGGACCCATCTTGCTCTTGCTGTTGCCCCTAAGCCGTCATCCCGGCGAAGGCCGGGATCCAGGCCCGCGTCCTCGCCAGCTGCGCTGCGACTCGCGCCATGGACAAAGGCTTCCGCGCTGCGCGCGGGTCACTTTCTTTGCTGGCCCAAAGAAAGTAACCCAAGAAAGGGCCTGAACTGCGGTGCGATGCGTCGTACCTGAAGTCCGCCAGCGGACCTGCTTTCGTCGCAGGTGACCTTCTTACGCCGGTACTAGATTTTGATTCGTAGCCTATGGGTGACGTGGCTTTTGCGGAGTTGCGCTAAGGAGTAGTTCTTGTCGATCGCCTCGCATCTGAATATCGAAGCGACGGAGGAATCCCGAGGGCGGGCGAGCGGTGGCCAAGAACACGAGGTAACCCCATCGCCGGGATACCTTCCAAAGGCCCTTTTTCTTTGGTTACTGTTCTTTTTGGGCCCATCAAAAAGAAAGTAACTCGGCCGCGGTTTTAGCGGACGAAACCCCGGCCTGAAAGGCCGGCAGATCGCCAGAACCCAACAGCCAAGGCAGCGGAGCAAGCTCCGCTCTAAAAGTGTAGGTGCGAATTCATTCGCACGCTTTTCGACGTATCAAGAGCGTGCGAATGAATTCGCACCTACGAAAAGCAAGAGTATCAGG